>JAGQSL010000219.1 GCA_020439525.1 Acidimicrobiales bacterium
CGCTCGGCGCGGGTGCGCAGGGCGGCCAGGTGGGGGAGGTCGGTGGTCGTCATCGGTCGGCTCCTTGGGCGAGGGTGCGGGCGAGGCGTCGGCGGGCGCGCGACGCCCGGGCGCGGGCGTTGGTGGTGGATGTGCCGAGGATCCGGGCGACCTCGGCGAGCGGGAGGCGCTCGACGTCGGCGAGGTAGAGCACGGCCCGGTCGTGGCTGCTCAGCAGGGCCAGGTCGTCGAGGTCCGACGGGTAGGCGGGCGGCGCACCGACGTCGTTCGACGCGGCGATCCGCTCGTGGGCCCGCCGCTCTCGGCCCCGCTGGCGGTCGTGGTTGGCGGCCAGGTGCGCCATGGCCGTGCGCAGGTAGGGCCCCGGGGCGTCGAGGCGGTGCAGCGGGCCGCGGCGCAGCGTGCGCACCACCGCTTCCTGGAGCAGGTCGTCGGGGTCGAGGTCGTCGGCGGCGACCACGGCGGCGAAGCGGCGCAGCGCGGGGTACAGCTCGGCGAAGAGGCGGTCGTCCTCGTCAGCGTCGGGCGTCGTCACGGGAGAAGGACACCGCAGCCGCCCGGAACGTGACCGGGAGGGCTCAGGCGCCTCGCTCGACCGCGGCGCGGAACCGGCGCAGCCGCTCGACCGCGACGTTGATGCGCCGGGCCCGAGGGGTGTCGGCGAGGTCGGTGGCGGCCCGGCGCAGATCGAGGTCGACGCCCGGGCCGCACAGGAACTGCGTCACCTGCGGCCCGGCGAGGGGGTTGTGGGGGAACGCGTCGGCCATGGTGGCCGGCAGGTCGGGTCGCAGCGGGCTCGTGGTCAGCAGCTCCACCAGGTGGGCCACCGCTGCTTCCTGCACGGGAGGTTCGGGCAGCGCGCCGATCGAGTCGTGCCACACCGTGAGGAAGCCCGACAGGTCGTCGATGCCCGCCGACACGTCGGACAGCCACCGGTGCGCGGCGTGCGCCGGCCGGGTCGGGTTGCGCAGCAGGCGCGTGAACTCGGCGAGCAGGAACCGGCCCATGGCATCGCGCTCGTCGGGAGGCCAGCTGCTCCACCCCGCGGCGCGCAGCTTGGTCCACAGCAGCGATCGGCTCACCTCGAGCCGGTGGTCGGCCGCGAGCGTCAGCAGCCGGGGCGTGAGGCGGCGCAGGTCGTCGGGGCCGCCCCAGGTGGTGCCCGCCTTTCGGACGAGCTTCGAGGCGAGGGCGGGCGAGAGGGAGGCGACCGGTCGGGCCGCGGTGGCCAGCTCGGCGGCCGACACGCAGTGGGCGCAGTGCACGACGTCCGGATCGGCGTGCTGGCCGGCGAAGGCGGCGTAGAGCTCCGCGGCGGCGGGCTGCAGCGAGAACCCGTCGGCGGACGGTCGGTAGGTGCGGTCGATCAGGGCGGCGGAGACCATCGGAGCCTGCGGAGGGAGGGGGCGGGTGGTCTCCGAGGCTACCGGCGGGCATCGGGCGGCTCGGGGAGCCTCGCGCCGGGGACGAGCCGGAGGCTCTAGGGTTCGGTGGCGAGGGGCTGCCGTCCCGACACCGGGGCGCAACCGCTGCGTCACCTGCTGTTCGTGAACGATCCGTAGGGTTCGGGATCGCGCCGCTTCCACTGCTCCAGGAGGGTTCCATGGCCAGCGTCACGTTCGACGCCGTGTCCAAGCGCTACGGCGACGTCACGGCCGTCGGCGATCTGGACCTGGCGATCGCGGACGGCGAGTTCATGGTGCTGCTCGGGCCCTCGGGCTGCGGCAAGACCACGGCCCTGCGCATGATCGCCGGCCTCGAGGAGATCAGCGAGGGCGAGCTGCGGATCGGCGACCGCGTCGTGAACGACGTCGACCCGGCCGACCGCGACATCTCCATGGTGTTCCAGAGCTACGCGCTGTATCCGCACATGACCGTGCGCAAGAACATCGAGTCGCCGCTGCGGACCCGCAGCTACCCCGTCGATGGGCCGGGCCGCATGGTGCGCAAGCTCACCGCGGCCGAGCGCGACGAGCGCGTCGCGGAGGCCGCCCGGGTGCTCGACCTCGAGCCCTACCTGGATCGCAAGCCCGCCGCCCTCTCCGGCGGCCAGCGCCAGCGCGTCGCCCTCGCCCGGGCCTTCGTCGGCCGGCCCCAGGCGTTCCTCATGGACGAGCCGCTGTCGAACCTCGATGCCAAGCTCCGGGCGCAGACCCGCATCGAGCTGGTCGAGCTGCACAAGCGGGTGGGCACCACCGTGGTGTACGTCACCCACGACCAGATCGAGG
>JAGQSL010000220.1 GCA_020439525.1 Acidimicrobiales bacterium
GGGGTTCCGGCTCCTGGGGTCCGGCGCCGGGCGACCCCGGGCGCGCCCGAACCTCGCACCGGAAGCGGACCGATCGGGTCCGCTGCGGTGCGAGGTTCGCGGCGTCGAGGGTGGATCAGCCCTCGGGGGTGGTCGTGGTGGTGGCCGAGGTCGAGCCGGCAGCCAATGGCCGGGTGCGCCACTCCGGGTCGTCGGGGGCGTCGTCCTCCCAGGAGCGCACGTAGGTGATCACGGCGCGGATCTGCTCGGAGGTGAGCGGCCCGCCGAAGTCCTGCGAGAAGGCCGACATCTGCGTCCCGGGCACGCCGACCGCGACGAGCTGGCGCGCCTGGGCGTCGGTGGCCTCCTGGAGGAACTGCTTGGAGTTCAGCGCCGGCGCGGTGACCCCGCCGCCGTCTTGGCCGTGGCACGACGAGCAGTTGAAGCTCCAGATCGACTCGCCCTCGTTGGCGAGCGACGTGACGTTGTCCGCCCGCGAGTCGGCCCGGGCGCCGGGCTCGAACTGCAGGTAGACCGGGAAGGCGAGCGCCATGGCCACGAGCAGCACGGCCCCGACGGCCATGACCTTGTTGGTCGATCGCTCGAGGTCCTCGTCGACGGGGTCCGTGGGATATCCGTGGGCCATGTCAGGCTCCCTCCGCCGCACAGCTCGATCCGGCCGGCGGCTCGTCGATGGTCTCCTTCGATCCCGACGGCGGGCCCTCGATCTTCGACCCGGTGTCGATGTACACCAGCCCGTCGCCCCCGATCTCCACCGGGTACCGATCCATGCCGCGAGGGGCCGGGCCGGCCCGACGCTCGCCGGCGCGGTTGAACACCGACCCGTGGCACGGGCACTCGAACTGCTTGGAGCTGTCGCACCAGGGGACCCGACAGCCGAGGTGCGTGCACTTCTCGGAGATGGCCACCACGTCGCCGTCGATGCGCGTGAGGTACGCCCTCGCGGCGCGGACCTCGAGCACCGAGTCCTCGGGGACCGAGTCCTCGGGCACGGCACGCACCGTGCCGCCGAACCCCGTGGTGGGCAACGGCTGGAGGAGGTCCCACGTGGTCCACGCGCCGGCGGCGCCGATCAGCACCGCACCGCCCTGCCACGCCCGGCGCAGCACCGTCCGTCGTTCGAGTTCCTTGCTCACAGCTCACCGTGCCATTCGTCCCAGGGCCACACCCATCCCCAGTTGGGGCCGCGGAAGGCGAAGCCGATGATGGTCAGGAGGATCCAGACGACCATGAACACCGTCCACACGGTGATGGCCACCTTGCGGTGGCGCGCCTGGAGGTAGGGGTTGCGATCGACGTAGGGCAGGGCGACGAGGCCGAGGATGATGGCTCCCGGCACCAGCACGCCGGCGATCAGCGGGTGGAACCGCGACAGCAGCTCCTGGAGGGCGGCGAAGTACCACGGCGCCTTCTCCGGGTTGGGGGTGTTGGTCGGGTCGGCGATCTCGCGCAGGGGCGCATCGACGAACACCGAGATCACCAGGACCAAGAGCAGCACCGACATGGCCGCCACCGCGTGGCGCACCAGCAGGTGCGGCCAGGTCATCACCAGATCGTCGTCGGCCGGCTCCTTGCGCTCGCCGGCCACGGGCTTGCCGGGCACCACGCCCAGCACGCGGCGACCGTCGATGGCGACGGGCGTCTCGTCAGGCATCGGGCTCCTCCTTCGGCAGGTCGAGCATGGCGTCCTTGCGCCAGCGCCAGATGTGGAACATGAGCAGCACCACGATCGAGACCGGCAGCACCGCCACGTGCAGGACGTAGAACCGCAGCAGCGTGCCCTCCCCGACGGTGGGGCCACCGAGGAGCAGCTCGCGCACCTGCTCGCCCACGAAGGGCACGTAGCCCGCCATCTCGGAGCCGACCGTGACGGCCCAGTAGGCGAGCTGGTCCCACGGCAGCAGGTAGCCGGTGAACGACATCAGCAACGTGAGCACCAGCAGCACCACGCCGATCACCCAGTTGAACTCCCGAGGGGGCTTGTAGGCCCCGCGGTAGAACACCTTGGCCATGTGGGCGGCGACGGCGAACACCATGAGGTGCGCCGACCAGCGGTGCACGTTGCGGATGTACTGGCCGAAGGTGACCTCGGTCTGCAGGCTCTGGATGTCCGCGTACGCCGAGGCCGGCGACGGCACGTAGAAGAACATCAGGTAGATGCCCGACGCCACGAGCGAGGCGAACAGGACCGCCGAGATCACGCCCAGGTACCACGAGTACCGGAAGGTGATCTCCTTGCGGCGCACCTTCACCGGGTAGAGGTGCAGCAGGAAGCTCGACCAGTGGCTGGCCGCCCGGTCGCGTGGGGTGGAGCGCGACGGGGAGCGGAAGATCGAGCGCCCGACGGTCGTCTGGCGGGCCCGGTCGACGACGCGGGGCTTCTCTTCGGTGGCCATGGTCATGAGGGGACTCCCACTCCGGTCCAGACGCCCATCGACAGGGCGCGCGGGGGACAGCGTTCGATGCAGAGGCCGCATCGGATGCAGCGCTCCTCGTCGAGCAGCAGCGCGGTGCCGCCGCCCACGTCCGGCTCGACCTCCTCGGAGGGGACGAGCGAGATCACGTCGACCGGGCACACGTCGGCGCAGAGGGCGCACAGCACGCAGCGCGACACGTCGAGCTCGATGTTGGCGAAGCAGCGCAGGCACCGGCTGGCCTCGCAGCGGGCCTGCTCGGGCGTGAAGCCGAGCTCGACCTCGGCGAGCCCGGTGCGCCGGCCGGTCTCGAGCGTCGGCACGTCGACGCGGCCCTGGCGGTCGTAGAGGTCGTCGAGGCGGTGGAACTGCTGGAGCGTGACCATGTGGCCCGGCTGGGCGTCGGGAAGCTCGCCGCCGAAGGACCGATGGATGTCGGCCGCCGACGCTCGGCCGTCGGCGATGGCGGCGATGAGGGTCCGGGGGCCCTTCGCCGCGTCGCCGCCCGACCAGATGCCCGCCACCGACGTGGCGCCGGTGGCGTCGTCGATGGCGATGGTCCGGCGGGGGCTGGCCTCGGGACCGTCGGGACCGAGCGCCTCGAGGTCGATGGCCTGGCCGATGGCGAGGATGACCGTGTCGGCGTCGAACACCTTGCGGTCGGTGTCGTCGAACTGCGGGGCGAACCGCCCGTCCTCGTCGAACACCCGGGTGACGCCCGTGGTCTCGAGCCCCGCCACGCGGCCGTCGCGCACCACGATGCGCGCCGGGCCCCGCCGATGCACGAACGTGATCCCCTCGTGGCCGGCCTCCTCGACCTCGAAGTCGTGCGCCGGCATCTCGTCGCGCGACTCGAGCGAGATCACCGTGATCTCCCGGGCCCCGGCGCGCACCGCGCTGCGGGCGGCGTCGAGCGCCTCGGTCATCGTCGAGCGCTTCTCGTCGTAGTCGTCGGCCCGCAGGGCCGTCCGGGCGGCGTCCATGGCCACGTCGCCGCCGCCGACCACCACCACCCGCTCGCCGACCTGCACCTCGAAGCCGCGGTTCATGTTGATCAGGAACTCGATGGCCTTGAACACGCCGTCGGCGTCACCGCCCTCGATGTCGAGGCCACGCCCGAGCGTGGCGCCGATCCCGAGGAACAGGGCGTCGTGGCGCTCGCGCAGCTCGGCCAGGGTCAGGTCGGTGCCGAGCTTGGTGTCGTACTCGACGTCGATCCCGAGGGCGAGGATCGCCTCGATGTCGCTGGCCAGCACCTGGCGGTCGAGGCGGTACTCGGGGATGCCGAGCCACATCGCCCCGCCGAGCTTGTCGGTCGCCTCGTAGATCGTCACCCGGTAGCCGAGCCGGCGCAGGTCGTGGGCGCACGCCAGCCCGGCCGGCCCACCGCCCACGATGCCGATCGACTCCGGCCGCTCCACGGCGGGCGGCGCCGCCACCTGCTCCCACAGCCGACCCTCGTCCTGCTCGGGCCCGAACTGCTCGGTGAGGTAGCGCTTGAGCGCCCGGATGGCGATCGGGCGGTCGATGGCGCCGCGCCGACAGGCGTCCTCGCACGGAGCCGCGCAGACCCGCCCGCACACCGAGGCGAACGGGTTGGGCATCCGCGCCGTCAGGTAGGCGCGCTCGTCGTCGCCATCGGCGATGGCCGCCACGTACATCCCGGCGTTGGTGTGCACCGGGCAGGCGGCGAGGCACGGGATGTTCTCGTCGAAGTACTCGAGCGTGCCGTCGGACGACATCGGGCGCCAGGCCTCCTGGGAGATCGCGGGCAGCGCCACCGTCGCAAAGGCCCGACCCCCTCACCAGGGTCGAAGGACCTTGGCGGGCTCAGAGCACGATGCGGGCGAGGGCCGCGATCGCGGAGACCGCCGAGAGGGCGAGCACCGCACCGCGCAGCCGGGCGCCGTCGATGCGATCGGCCCAGGTCCGGGCCAGCAGGTAGCCCACGGCGCCGCCGGGCGCGAGCAGCAGGCCGGTGCGCCAGTCGACGGCGTCGAGGTGGCCGGTCTCGACGAGGATCCCCATCGTCAGGACGGTGGCGATCACGAACACCGCCGGCAGGGTCGAGCGCAGCACCTTCGCCGGCGCGTCCTGGTAGGCGAGTGCCAGCGGTGGACCACCGACCCCGGCGGTCGTGTTCAGGTAGCCGCTGAACATCCCGGCGGCCAGCAGCACCCGGCGGCCTCCCACCGGCCGCACCACCATGGCGGAGACGGCGACGGCGGCGAGCACGGCGGTGGCCGACAGCACGCCGACCTCGTCGCCCGAGAAGTGGGCGAGCGCCCAGGCGGCGGCGAGGGTGCCGGGCACCAGGCCCACCACGGCCCACCGCACCCCTCGCCAGTCCGCGTGCGCCGCTCCCGCCCGCATGCCGATCAGGTTCACGGTGAGCCCGGCGACGGTGGCCGGGCCGGGCACGAGCGCCGGGTTCACGAGCAGCATCAGCGGGATCGACACGAGCGCGGCGCCGAAGCCGATCGTCGCTTGGACGGACGCACCGAGCACCACGCACAGCAGGGCGAGGAGGAGATCGGTGCCGTTCACGCCCACATCGTGGACGCGCCGGGGCGGTCGCGGCGAACCGCGACCGCCCCGAGCTTCGCCGGACGGGAGCTCATTTGACCGATGAGGCTGTCGACCGACGAGGTGGTGGCGGGCCCTGCCCGCATCGGCTCACGCCATGGCCGGCTCCGAGGCAGCCTCCTCGGCGGGGACGAACGTGCCGAAGCCCTCGCCGTAGCCGGCGGAGCCGTGCTCGAGGATGTCGAGGCCCTGGAGCTCCTCCTCCTCGCTCACCCGCAGGCCGACGGTGGCCTTGATGATGGCGAAGGTGGCGATGGCGAGGACCGAGGTCCAGGCCGCGATGGCGAGGACGCCGATGATCTGGGCGACGAGCTGATCGGTGCCGCCGCCGTAGAAGAGGCCCTGCTTCCAGAAGCCGTCGGCGTTCTCGGCGGCGAAGAGGCCCACGCAGATGGTGCCGAACGCACCGCACACGCCGTGGACGGCGACGGCGCCCACCGGATCGTCGACCTTGAGGACCTTCTCGATGAACTCGACGGCGAACACCACGAGCACGCCGGCGAGGGCGCCGATGATGAGGGCGCCGATGACGGTGACCGCCGCGGTGCCGGCGGTGATGGCCACCAGGCCGGCGAGCAGGCCGTTGCCGGTCATGCCCACGTCGGGCTTGCCGGTGCGGATCCACACGGTGGCCATGGCGGTCAGCGCCGCGATGGCGGCGGCGGCCGTGGTGGTCACCGCGATCCCGCCGATGGCGCCGTCAGCGGCCAGCTCCGAGCCGGGGTTGAAGCCGTACCAGCCCACGAGGAGGATGAAGCAGCCCAAGATGGCGTAGGGGATGCTGTGCATCGGCAGCTGCCGCGGCTTGCCGTCGGGGCCGAACTTGCCGATGCGGGGGCCGAGGGCCTTGGCGCCCCAGAAGGCGGTGACGCCACCGAGCATGTGCACGATGCTCGAGCCGGCGAAGTCGTGGAAGCCGGTGGGAAGCGGGCCCCAGCCCTGGTAGAGCCAGCCGCCGCCCCACTGCCAGCGCACGACCACCGGGTAGATGATCAGGCTGATGATGAACGAGTAGCAGAGGTAGGCCTTGAACTTGGTGCGCTCGGCCATGGCGCCCGACACGATCGTGGCGGCCGTGGCGGCGAAGGCCACCTGGAAGGTGAAGAACACCGGGACGGTGAGCGTGCCGTACGTGAACGCCCCGTCGCCCAGGAAGAACCCGTCGGCACCGATGAACTTGCCGGCGCCGTCGAACGAGCCGCCGTAGGCGATGGCGAAGCCGACCGCCAGGAACGCCACGGCCCCGGCGCAGAAGTCGATGAGGTTCTTCATCATGATGTTCGCCACGTTCTTGGAGCCGGTGAGCCCGGCCTCGACGAGGGCGAAGCCCGCCTGCATGAAGATCACCAGCACGGCGCACAGCAGGATCCAGACGTTGTCCAGGTTGACCTGCACCGGGTCGACGTCTTGGGCGCCGGCGGCGCTCGAGAGCGCCAGGACGCCGGCGGTCGCGACGCCGGCGGCGACCATGAGCTTCTTGCCCGGCCGCCACAGGCGACCTCGGGCGCGGGGTTCGTTGGGCATGGATGCTCCTTGGTTGATCGGCCGTGGCCGTCGGACCGCACGCGGACGCGCGCGGCGGGGTGCACCGGGGCCGAGCTCGGCCCCGGAGGGATGGACACCGGGCCCGCGGGCGATCGGAGGCGCGACGAGGTGCGCACGCGTCCGACCGGTCGCAGGGGCAGACCGGTGCTACGCGTGCGCGGGTGGTCCGCGGCGTACCGCAGACCTCGCCAGCTCGAAGCTCGCCGGACGCAGGTCGTCACGACGACGACCACGGCGGACGGTGCCCATCGCCGCGGTGACGGCGGGGACCACCACGAAGGCGGCGAGCAGGGGCGTGACGAGCAGTGCGCCCAGGGCGGCGGCGGTGGCCGTCCGAGCCGTGGGCGGCGTGGTGAGGTTGATGCCGGCGGTGCGAGCGGCGTGCGAGTCGTCGCCGTTCACCGGGCTGCCGGCGATCAGCGCACCGAAGAGGATGGCGCAGAGGAGGACGAGCGCGAGCACGGCCGCCGGCTTGCGCCAGCTCCCGGCCGCTCGGATCCGTCCCTCCTCGATCACGGGACCGACCGTACGGACCGACCGTTTCGTCCTCGCGGCCGTCAGGTGACGGCCAGCGCGCGGATGGCTGACCCCTTCCTGCGCGGTAGCTGACGTGGATCTGACTCCCACCTGGCGTGCGCTTGACGCCTCCACACCTCGCCGTCCAGCCTGACCCGATGGTCGCCGCCGCCGTCCCCACGCTCGAGGTCGACACCCTCGACCCCGACTTCTGGGTCGACCTCGACGCCGCCCACGAGGCCTTCCGGGCCGCTCGCGCCGTCGGCCCCCTCGCCCGCGACGAGGCGAACGACCTGTGGGTGGTGCTCGGCCACCGCGAGGTGCAGGAGGTGGAGGGTCGCAGCGACGCCTTCGTCAGCGGCCAGGGCTACCGGTCGTTCTTCGCGCCCGGCGAGGACAACATGATCGCCCTCGACGACCCGCAGCACGCGGCCCAGCGCAAGCTCGTGTCCCGACGCTTCACGCCGAAGGCGGTGCGGGCCCTCCAGCCGTACCTGCAGGCGCTGATCGACGAGCTGGTGGCGGCGTTCGCGCCGGCGGGGGAGCTCGAGGTCGTCGCCGAGCTCGCCGCACCCCTCCCCGCCCGGCTCACCGCCCACCTGCTCGGCTTCGAGGAAGACCGGTGGCGCGACATCCAGCGCTGGTCCGAGCAGCTCATGCGCTACGACGCCGCCCTCACGAGCGTCGAGGCCCAGACCGGGTTCTTCCAGGCGATCACCGAGTTCTCGCCGGTGCTGTTCGACACGGTCGAGGCCCGCACCGACGAGCCCGCCGACGACCTCGTCTCGGTGTGGGCCCACGGCGAGGCGCAGGGCTGCCCCTACACCCGCCAGATGCTGGTGAACGAGACGGGCCTGGTCATCTCCGGGGGCGCCGAGACCACCCGGACGGTCATCTCGCGCGGCCTCGCCGTGCTGGCCGAGCACCCCGACCAGTGGGAGGCCATGGCCGCCGACCCCTCCCTCGTGCCCGGCGCCGTCGAGGAGCTGATCCGCTGGGTCACCCCGCTGAACAACTTCTTCCGCACCGCCGCCGTCGACACCGTCGTGGGCGACGTCCCGGTGGCGGCGGGCGATCGCTTCCTGCTCGCCTACCCCTCGGCCAACCGCGACGAACGGGTCTTCGACGACCCGTACCGCTTCGACATCGCCCGCCACCCGAACCCGCACGTGGCGTTCGGCTTCGGCACGCACTTCTGCCTGGGTGCCTCGCTCGCCCGCTTCGAGCTGCAGCTGCTCTTCCGCACCCTGTCGCAGCGCATCACCCGCCTCGAGGTCCTCGACGCGCCCGACATCGAGGCGAACGTCTTCGTGGGCGCCGTGCGGCGCATGCGCCTCGGCTTCGAGCTCAGGTGAAGAAGAAGGCCGGGTCCGAGCGCACGACCGGCGCCACCACCGTGCCCTTGCCCGCGTAGACCAGCTCGCCGTCGTCCTCGACGGTCACGTCGAAGGCCACGCAGAGCTGCTCGTCGTCGAGGGCGAGGACCTCGGCCTCGCCGGTGACGTCGGTGTGCGCCATGGCCGTCGCGTCGCCGTCGCTGATCACCACGAGGCTCAGCGGAGCGAAGGTGGTGTTGGTGTCGTAGCCGAGCTCGCCGTCGGTGACGACCGTGCCCGGGGCGAGCCCGCCCTCGTCGGCCGGCACCAGGCTGACCACGCCGACGGTCTTGCCCGGCGGCGGGACGACCTGGCCGAGGCCGCGCCCGCGCAGCACCTCGCGATCGACCTCGAAGTCCGACAGGTACAGCGAGTAGGTGGCGAGCGGCGTGATCTCGGCCTTGGACTGCGCCGCCGACAGGCTGGCCCCGTCGAAGGCGAGCTCACCGGGGAGGATCGGCGTGCGCAGCGCGACGGCCTGGGTGGCCTCGAACGCCTCGGACCCAGCGGGGTGATCGCCTCCGGCGCGCAGGTCGACGGCGACCGGCGGCGTGGCGCACGCCTCCGGGAGGGCGCCCGCCACGGGGGCGGTGGTGCCCTCGGCGTCGTCGTCGCTGCCGCCTCCGCCGCCGCAGGCCGACAGGAGCGCGGCGGCGAGGAGCAGGGCGATCACGGGTCGGCGCACGTGGGCGAGGCTACGTTCCCGGGCCATGATCACCCTGGACCGCGACGGCGACGTCTTCGTCATGACCATGGACAACGGCGAGAACCGCCTGTCACCTGAGCTGCTCGACGCGGTCGAAGGTCACCTGGCGACGGTCGCGGCGGCCGAGGGCCCCCGAGCGCTCGTCGTGGCGGGCACGGGCAAGTTCTTCTCGAACGGCCTCGACCTCGACTGGCTCGGCCAGCACCCCGACGAGCTCCCGCCCTACCTCGCCCGGGTCCACGAGCTGTTCGCGGCGATCCTCTCGCTGCCGTGCGCGACCGTCGCCGCCCAGAACGGCCACACGTTCGCGGCTGGCGCCATGCTCGCCATCTGCCACGACGAGCGGGTGATGCGGTCGGACCGGGGCTACTGGTGCCTCCCCGAGGTCGACCTCGGCATGCCGTTCACGCCGGGGATGAACGCCCTCATCCCCGCCATGGTGCCGCCCCGCACGGCGCACGAGGCCATGGTGACGGGTCGGCGCTACTCGGCCGACGACGCGCTCGCCGCGGGCATCGTGCACGAGGTGGCGGCCGAGGCCGACGTGCTCGGGCGCGCCGTCGAGCGCGCCGCCGCCCTCGCCCCGAAGGCCGGCCCCAACCTGGCCGGCATCCGCACCCACCTCCACCAGGACGTGCTCGCCGCCCTGCGCAGCTAACCCAGGTTGGCGATCACCCGCCGAGCCACGGCGTCGAGGTCCACCTCCACCCGCGAGCTCGACGCCACGACCGACAGCAGCGTGTCGTCGTCCACCGCGACCAGCAGCTGCGGGCCCCACGTGACGATCACGTCGGTGCCGAGCGCCGGCGCGTCGTCGGACCCGATGCGCACGGCCCGCCGCCCGTCGAGCTCCACCGAGCCGTAGGCCGCGCCCGACCGCGACCGGAGGCCGTCGAGGAAGGCCGCGACGTCGAGGCCGTCGGTGACCTCGATCGAGACCCCACGACGACCGGTCGCCGGATCGACGAGGTCGATGCCGTAGCCCGTCGCCGGCGGCGGGCCGGTGACGTTGCGCTGGAAGCCGGTCGCCCGCGCCCAGCGGGATCGCACACCCTGGCCCACCACCTCGGTGCCGGCCGGGAGGAGGTCGAGCACGCCGTCGACCGCCGCCCACCGAGGTGCGGCCTCGAGGCCGGCGACCACCTCGGCGAGCACGTCCTCGGCCGCCTCGCTGCTGATCTGCACGACGCCATCGCCCACGAGCGCCGCGTAGCCCGAGGCGACCCGGTCGGGCAGCCCCAGCGACGAGCCGTCCACCCGGCTCACCTCCCCGAACGCCAGCACCCGCCGCCCGCCGAGGTCGACGAAGCCGGGGGTTCCTTCGAGGCCCCAGCCCAGGAGGTCGGCGACGCCCATGGCATCGCCCGCGTCCCATGCCGTCTGCACCGCCTCGGTGGCCGAGCCCGGGACCCACGACAGGTTGATCGAGGTGGGGATCGCCGCGCCCGGCACGGCGAGGGCACAGGTCCGCAGGCCGCTCGCCGGCTCGAGCAGGCTGCAGCCGGTCGACGACGCCACCGCGGGCACCGCCCCGATGGTCAGGGTGGACGGCCGGTCCATCGCCGCCACCTCGGTCGAGGCCACCGCCGAGGTGGGCGGCCGTCCGGTGCGGACCTGGTCGACGTCGCGCCCGCCCGCGGCCGCCACGGCCACCGCCGCGGCCGCCAGGACCACGACGGCGACCGCCGCCGAGGCGCCGAGCACCCCGCGACGGCGCCGACGTCGACGCGTCGACCGAGCCCGCAGCCCATCGATGGGGGGACGGGCGCCGCCGGGGGCGACCCCTCGCTCGAGCACCTCGGTCAGCACCGCGTCATCCACGGCCATCACCTCCATCCACACCGGCGAGCCCCACGGCCCGCAGCTCGTCGGCCAACCGGGCGCGCGCCTTGGTCAACGTCGCCCCCACCGTCCCCACCGCGATGCCCATCACCTCGGCCACCTGCGGCTCGGTGAGCCCGGCGAGGTAGCGGAGCGCGACCGCCAGGCGCGCCCGCTCGGGCAGCGCCGCCACCGCCCGCCACAGCTCGATCGCCGGATCGTCGACCTCGAGCGGCGCCGGCGGCACCAGGCGGGCGACGAGCTCGTCGTGGCGCGCCGACCGGCGCCACCGCCGCCGGAGGTCGTTGATCGCGACCCGGTAGGTCCACGCGGAGGGGTCGTCGGGCGCGCCGCGGCGCTCCCACCGGTCGAGGCAGCGAGCGCAGGCCTCGGCCGCGACGTCCTCGGCCACCCCGCGATCACGGGCCACCAGCACGAGCGACGCGAGCAGGCGCGGGTGCGCCTCGGCGTACCACCGCTCGAAGGCCTCCGTCGCGCGCATTACCTGCTTCGAGCCCCGAAGGGCCCGAACCCCTTATCGGCTGGGCTCGAGCACGTTGGCGACCAGGTCGTCGAGCTGGGCTTCGAGCGTCGCCACGTCGAAGGCCAGGCAGAGCACGACGAGGCGGTCCACGCCGGCCTCGGCGTAGGCCTCGACGGCGGCGGCGTCGACCGGGTTGAAGTACGGGCACACCGTGACCACCACGTCGTCGCGGCGGCGGTCGTGCTCGCCGAGGATGCGGTCGAGGCGGCCGAGCGGTTCGGCGAGGTCGCCGGGGAGCCGGTTGAACGAGAACCAGCCCTGCCCGAGCCTGGCCACCCGGCGGAGGGCGGCGTCGCTCTCGCCACCGACGTGGATCGGCGGGTGCGGCGTCTGCACCGGCTTCGGGTACATGCGGCAGGCCCGCAGGTCGTACAGCTCGCCGTGGAACTCGGACACCTCGTCGGTCCAGAGGCTCTTCATCACCGCCAGGTGCTCGTCGCAGCGCTGGCCCCGCTTCTCGAACGGCATGCCGACGGCCTCGAACTCCTCGCGCAGCCACCCCACGCCGACGCCGAACTCCACCCGTCCGCCCGACATCGAGTCCAGGTCGGTGACCGCCTTGGCCGTGTAGACGGGGTTGCGCTGGGGCACGAGGCAGATCGCGGTGCCGAGCCGGATCCGGTCGGTGACCGCGGCGAGGTAGGTGAGCCCGGTGAGCGGCTCGAGCATGCCGCTGTCGCCGGTACCGGGGAACTGGCCGTCGGGCGAGTACGGGTACTGCGAGTCGTAGTCGTCGAACAGCACGACGTGCTCGGGGAGCCACACCGACTCGAAGCCCCGCTCCTCGACCCCGCGCCCCACCGCTCGGAGGATCTCGGGAGTGGCGTTGCCGTTGCCGAGGGGGACGAACACTCCGACGTCCATGCGCGCTCCTTCGCAGCGAGAAGTAGAACGTGTTCTACCGCACGACGACAGGGGAAGGTCGAGGAGCCATGGCAGACGCACCGATCAAGGTCATCCAGTGGGCGACGGGGACGGTGGGCATCCACGCCGTGCCGGCGATCGTCGCCCATCCGCGCCTCCAGCTCGCCGGGCTGTGGGTGCACTCCGACGCCAAGGCCGGTCGCGACGCGGGCGAGATCTGCGGCATCGCCCCCACGGGCGTCCTCGCCACCCAGGACGCCGAGGCCCTGCTCGCCTCCGACGCCGACGTCATCTGCTACACCGCCAGCTCCGACATCCGCCCCGACGGGGTGATCGACGACGTGTGCCGCATGCTCGCCGGCGGCAAGCACGTCGTGGGCTCGTCGTTCGTGCCCCTGCTCTACCCGAAGGCGGCGGGCGAGGGCGTCTACGACCGCATCGAGGCCGCCTGCCAGGAGGGCGGCACCAGCTTCTACACGTCGGGCATCGACCCGGGCTACGGCAACGCCGGCCTGGCGGTGCACACCCTCGCCCTCTGCAAGGAGGTGACGAGCGTGCGGATGATGGAGATCGTCAACTACGCCACGTGGGACAACGCGTTCACCATGTTCGAGATCATGGGCTTCTCGAAGGCCGACCCGGCGCAGTCGCTCCTGCTCTCCCCCGGCTCCACCGCCCTCGCCTGGGGCCCGGTGCTCGAACTGGTGGCCGCCGCCATCGGCCTCGAGCTCGACGAGATCACCGAGCGCCACGAGGTGATCTACGCGGACGAGGACTTCGCCATCGCGTCGGGCCCGATCCCGAAGGGGACCATCTCGGGCATGCGCTTCGAGATCGTCGGCGTCGCCGGCGGCGAGGAGCGCCTGATCGTGGAGCACGTCACCCGCCTGCGCGACGAGGACGCCCCCAGCTGGCCCCAGGGCGAGGGCTACCGGATCCTGATCGAGGGCGAGCCCAAGCTGAAGGTCGAGCTCCAGCTGAGCTCGGACCACGGCGACCACAACCACGCCGGCTGCCTGGCCACCGCCATGCACGT
>JAGQSL010000221.1 GCA_020439525.1 Acidimicrobiales bacterium
GAACCACTTGTGGCCGGTGAGGGCGAACTCGCCGCCGCGCCCGCCGCTCGTGGTGGCGACGGCGCGGGTGGTGTTGGCCCGCACGTCCGAGCCGCCCTGCTTCTCGGTCATCGCCATGCCGGCGATGGCGCCCACCTTGGTGCCGGGCGCCGGAGCAGGCGCCGGCGTGGGGTCGTAGGTGGTGGAGGTGAGGAGCGGCTCCCAGTCGGCTTGGACGCTGGGCTCAGCGCGCAGGGCGGGCACGATGGAGTACGTCATCGAGATCGGACAGCCGTGGCCCGCCTCCACCTGGGTCCAGATCGCGAACTTGGCCGCCCGGCCGACGTGGGCGCCGGGGCGGTCGTCGGCCCACGGCGCGCCGGCGAGGCCCTCGCGCACGGCCACGGTCATGAGGTCGTGGTAGGCGGGGTGGTACTCGACCTCGTCGATGCGGTGGCCGAAGCGGTCGAAGGGGTGGAGCTCGGGCGGGAACCGGTTGGCCAGCTCGCCTCGATGGATCCACGCCGGGTCGCCGGCCAGCTTGCCCATCCGATCGATGTCGGTGAGGTGGGCGGCCCCTCCCTCGCGCTCGACCCCCTCGAGCAGGGCGAGGTCGAGGGCGGCGGCGTCGTGGCCCTCGAGCGGGACGGACTGGTTGAAGACCTCGTGGGTGGCGACCATGGCCTCCGGTCTACCGTGCCCGAGCCGGCGTGCGGGCCGGCGCCTGATCAGGACCTCAGCGGTTGCGGGGGAGGCCGAGGCCGCGCTCGGCGATGATGTTGCGGCAGACCTCGCTGGTGCCGCCGTAGATCGTGGTCACCTGGCAGTGGCGGTAGATCGCCTCGATCCAGCCGTCGTCGATCCCGGCCGTGGGATCGCCGTGGCGCCGTAGCCCCTCCACCCCGAGGGCGTCGATGAGCTCGTTGGCCGCCCACTGGTAGTGCTCCGTGGTGAACATCTTGGCCATCGTGCCCTCGACGCCGGGCAGCGTGTGGTTGGCGGCCATCCAGGCCGCGCGCCACCCGAGGAGGTTGGCCACCTCATTGCCGATGGCGATGCGGGCGAGGCGCTCGCGCACGAACGGGTCATCGATCATGGTCCCGCCTGCGGGCGCCGGGGTGGCCCGGGCCCAGCCGAGGCCGTGGTCGAGGAGGCGGACGATCTCGCCGTACCACGAGCTGTTCCGCTCGAAGACCAGCGCGGTCATCATCACCTTCCAACCGCCGTCGACCTCGCCCACCCGGTACCGGTCGTCGACCTTCACGTCGTCGTAGTAGGTGATGTTGGTGCGCTCCCCGCCCATGGTGTGCACCGGCGTGATGGAGATGCCGGGGGTGTCCATCGGGACCACGAACATGGTGAGCCCCTTGTGCTTGGCCACCTCGGTGTTGGTGCGGGTGAGCAGGAAGACGTAGCGCGCCTCGTGGGCGAGCGTGGTGAACATCTTCTGGCCGTTGATCGTCCACTCGTCGCCGTCGCGCACGGCGCGGGTGGCGCACGCGGCGACGTCGGAGCCGGCGTCGGGCTCGCTGTAGCCCAGCGAGCAGAGGGCCTGGCCGGAGAGGACCTCGGGGATGATCGTCTGCTTCTGCCAGTCGGTGCCGTCGAGCAGGATCGTGTGGGCCACGATCGCGGCCACGCCGAGCCCGTCGACGGGGGCACCCGAGAAGTACATCTCCTCGGTGAGGGCGTTCATCTCGAGCGGCGAGCGGCCCTGGCCGCCGAACTCGGCGGGCCAGCCGGCCGAGATCCAGCCGGCCTCGACCATCGCCTCGTGGAGGCCGTGCGCGTGCATCGTGCCGGTGCGGTGCGCGGTCTCGATGATCTCCTCGTCGACGTGATCGGCCAGGAAGGCGCGCACCTCGGCGCGGAACGCCTCCTCGGCCGGGCCGAGCCGGAAGTCGAAGCCGCCCTCCGCGGTGGCCTGGGCCGGGCGGTCCGCCACCTCCAAGGTGCCGTGGACCGCGGCGTCGGCTCGCCCGGTGCTCGTGGGCCGGATCGCCTGGCCCGGGATCGGGCCGGCGGCCGGGTCGTCCCAGAGCCGACCGGCCAGGGCGAGCAGCTCGCGCCGGGGATCGCCGAGCAGGAGGCGGGCGCCCTTGGCCCGGCGAAAGTACAGCTGGATGTCGTACTCCTCCATGAAGCCGTAGCCGCCGTGGACGTGGAGGCCCCACGACGCGGCGCGCTGGGCGACGTCGCCAGCGAACCAGAACGCCATGCCCGGGAAGGACGCGGCCACGGGGTCGTCCACGTCGAGCGACCAGACCGCCTTGTTGGCCAGCAGGTCGGCACCGTCGAGGTCGCACGCGATGTCGGCGAAGCGGTGCTGGACCGCCTGGAACGAGCCCACCGAGGTGCCGAACTGCTTGCGGTCGATCGCGTACTGGACGCCGATGCCCTGTGCCTCCCGGGCGAGGCCGACGAACCAGCGAGCGGTGAGCGCACGCCACTCATCGACCGCCCCAGCGTGGGCGGCACGAGCCTGGGCGCCCGAGGCGAGCACGACGCGCCCGTCGACGCGCAGCTCGACGTCCGCCAGCGGGGCCGAACCGAGGTTCGTCGGGGACGCGGCCACCGCCGCGGCCGGCACCACCACGAGGTCGTCGCCGTCGAGGCCCACGACCGAGGCGGCCACCGCTGCGCCGGGCACCAGGCGGGCCTGGCCTTCGATCGCTGGTGCCAGCGCGAGCGCCACCGGCGCGCCGCCCTCGACGAGCGCAGCGAGGTGGGAACCGGCGGCGTCGGCGAAGCGAGCGAGGAGGCGAGCAGCCACCATCGTCTCGACCACCGGCGCCGAGGCCAGGTGGGCGCCGCAGGCCTCGGCTACCACGGCCGCGTCGCGCAGCGATGCGCCCGAGCCGCCTCGCTCCTCGGGCACCGCCAGCGTCGGGATGCCCATCTCGGTGAGCCCGGCCCAGACCTTCTCGTCCCAGCCCAGCCGTTCGGCGTCGCGGATCGCCTCGGGACCCGACGCCTTCTCGAGGAAGCCGGTGACGGCGTCGCGCAGGGCCTCTTGTTCGTCGGTGAGCTGGAGGTGCATCCCCCGATGCTAGAACGCGTTCTCGTTTTCCTCGCAGTCCGGCCGACTGCGGGTCGATCCTCCACCGCTGCGGTGCGCGATCCACCCCGGTACGGTCCTCGCTCGATGAGCACGCACGACGATCCCGAGGCGGCGGCGGCCAAGGCCCACGTGGCCGAGATCTTCTCGACCACCGCGGCCGACTACGACCAGGTCCTCGACTTCTTCCGGCCCTTCGGCCGGGCGCTCGTGGCTGCGGCCGACGTCCGACCGGGCCACACCGTGCTCGACGTGGCGTCGGGTCGCGGCGCCTGCCTGCACCCGGCCCTCGAGGCGGTCGGACCGGGTGGACGGGTGCTCGGCATCGACCTGGCACCCGGCATGGTCGAGCACCTCACGGCCGACCTCGCCGCCCGGGGGGTCCGCAACGCCGAGGTGCGCGTCGGTGATGCCGAGGCGATCGACCTGCCCGACGCGTCGGTCGACGTCGTGACCGCCGGGTTCATGATCTTCTTCTGCCCCGACCCCGATCGGGTGCTCTCGGAGCTGCACCGGGTGCTCAAGGCGGGCGGGACCGTGGCGATCTCCACCTTCGACGGCGACACGCCGTCGAAGTGGGTGCGGACCGTGGCCGAGGAGATCTTCGGTCCGAACGACGGGCGGGCCGCCGAGGCGTTCGACCGGGTGGAGGTGCTCGAGCCCGCCATGGCCCACGCCGGCTTCCG
>JAGQSL010000222.1 GCA_020439525.1 Acidimicrobiales bacterium
TGAGCCACCCCGGGTTTGGTGCAGTCTCGATTCCGTGGCCTGAGGGTTGCGGGGAAGGAGACTGCCGTCATGGCACGTCCATCGAAGTACTCGCCGGAGCTGCGTCGTCGAGCGATCGCTGAGGTGATCGAACGGGACCGGACCGTCGTGGAGGTCGCCCGTGATCTCGGCGTGGGTTCCCCTGAGACGGTGCGGAACTGGGTCAAGCAAGCTCGCCGTGACGCGGGTCTGGAGCAGGGTCCGACGACTGAGGAGCTCGCTGAGATCCGCAAGCTGCGCAAGGAGGTGGCCGACCAGCAGCGCACGATCGAGATCCTCAAGGCGGCCACCACGTTTTTCGCCCAGGAAGCCGACCCCCGGTCGCGGTGAGCGTCGCGTTCATCGACGCCAACCGGCACCGCTGGCCGGTGTCGGTGATGTGTCAGGTGCTCGAGCTCTCGGAGCGGAGCTACTACGCCGCGAAGAAGCGGCCGCTGTCGGCCCGGGCGTTGGCCGATGAGGCGGCGAAGGTCGAGATCCGGCGTGTGTGGGAGGCGAACTACCGGGCCTATGGCGCGAAGCGGGTCTGGCTGACGCTGCGCCGGGAGGGCCACGAGATCGCCCGCTGCACCGTCGAGCGCCTGATGGGTGACATGGGCATCGCCGGCGTGCAGCGGGGCAGCAAGCCGCGCACGACGGTCCCCGACACAGCAGCTCCTCGGTCGCCCGACCTGGTCGACCGCCAGTTCACCGCCGATCGACCCGACGAGCTGTGGGTCACCGACATCACCTACGTCTCCACGTGGGAAGGCTGGCTCTATGTCGCGTTCGTGCTCGACGTGCACTCCCGGGTCATCGTCGGCTGGCAGATCGCCAGCCACTTGCGCACCGAGCTCGTGCTCGACGCCATCGAGATGGCCATCTGGCGACGAGACACCACCGACGCCACCACGTGCCACAGCGATGCAGGCTGCCAATTCACGAGCTACCGCTACACCCAACGCCTCGCCGACGCCGGCATCGCCGCATCGATCGGAAGCGTCGGTGATTCGTACGACAACGCGATGGCCGAAGCCCTCAACGGCACCTACAAGGCCGAGCTCATCCGAGCCCGAGGCCCCTGGCACACCCGCCACCAGGCCGAGTTCGCGACCATCGAGTGGATCGACTGGTACAACACCGCCCGCCTCCACGGCGAGATCGGCCACATCCCACCCCTCGAGCACGAAGCCAACTGGCGAGATGCTCACACCCCGGCCACCATGGCCATCACCCAACCAACCTGACTGCACGAGACCCGGGGTGGCTCACTCCACCCGAACCTCGCGCCATCGGCGCACGATCCGGGCGCAGGACGCCCGGATGCGGGTCAGGGGGCCGTGAGGAGGCGCTCGACCACGACCGCCACGCCGTCGTCGTCGTTGGTGGCGGTGACCTCGTCGGCCACCGCCCGCAGCTCGGGGTGGCCGTTGCCCATGGCGACGCCCCAGCCCGCCCACTCGACCAGCTCGCGGTCGTTGGGCATGTCGCCGAAGGCGACCACCTCCGAGGGCGCCACGCCCGACCCCTCGAGGAGCCGTTCGACGGTGACGGCCTTGTGGACGTCGGCGCGCGACAGCTCGAGGAACGTCTCGTTCGTGGAGTGGGTCACGAGCGCCCGGTCGCCCACCAGGCGCTGCACCCGGGCCGCCGAGCCGGGGGGCGAGCTCTCCGGGAGGCGCACGATGAGCTTGGTCACCCCCTCGGTGAGGAACTCGCGGATGGGCCCCACCTGGAGCCCCGCCTCGAGCCACTGGCGCAGCACCCGGGGATCGGCGCGCTCGATGGTGGTGTCGGCCACGAAGCGCATGCCCTGCTCGAAGCCGAGCGTGGCGTCGGGCAGCGCGGCCTGGAGCTCGTCGACGAGGCTCCCGGCCACCTCGGGCGAGAGGTCGTTGCGGACCACCAGCTCGCCCCGGGCCGGGTCGTACACCGAGGCGCCGTTGGCGCACACCACGAGGCCCCGCTCGCCGAGCTGCTCGACGACCGGCGGGATCCAGCGCGGCGGGCGACCGGTGGCGATCACCACGAGCCACCCGGCATCCTCGGCGGCGTCGACCGCGGCACGGGTCCGCGACGACACCGACCCGTCGGAGCGCAGCAGGGTCCCGTCGAGGTCGGTGGCGATCGCCCGGTACGGCACGAGGGGCGACGGTAGGCGCGAACCCGCCGCCGCCCCCACACGGCGGCTCGCTACCCTCGACGGCGATGACCCCCCTGGAGGCGCTGGAGCGGGTGGCCTACCTGCAAGATCGCGGGCTGCTGCCGTCGCAGAAGACCGCGGCGTTCCTGCGCGCCGCCGAGGTGGTGCGCGCCCTGCCCGCGGGCGAGCTCGAGCACCGGGTGCAGACCGGCACGCTCCTCGACCTGCCCGCGGTGGGCGCGTCGACGGGCGAGGTGATCGTGCAGGCCCTGCAGGGCCGGATCCCCGATCGCATCGCTCGCCTGGAGCAGGAGACCCAGATCCCCCTCGGCGAGGGCGCGGGGCTGCGGGCCGCGCTCAAGGGCGACTGCCACACCCACAGCACGTGGAGCGACGGGGGCGCGCCCATCGCCACCATGGCCCGGGCAGCCCGCGACCTCGGCCACGAGTACCTCGTGGTCACCGACCACTCGCCGCGGCTCACCATCGCCCACGGCCTGGACCGCGACCGCCTCCTCGCCCAGCTCGACGAGATCGCCGCGCTCAACGAGGAGCTGGCGCCGTTCCGCATCCTCACGGGCATCGAGGTCGACATCCTCGTCGACGGCGAGCTCGACCAGGACGACGACCTCCTCGCCCAGCTCGACCTCGTGGTGGCCTCCGTGCACGCCAAGCTCGGCATGGAGGCGCACCACATGACCGAGCGCATCCTGAAGGCCGTCGCCAGCCCGCACGTCGACGTGCTCGGCCACTGCACCGGACGGAAGGTGAAGGGCTTCGGGAGCTCGCTGCGCGAGATCCGCGCCCGCAGCAGCTTCGACACCCAGCTGGTGTTCGACGCGTGCGCCGCCTACGGCACGGCCGTCGAGATCAACTGCCGGCCCGAGCGCCAGGACCCGCCGCCCGAGCTGCTCGACCAGGCCCTCGACGCCGGCTGCCTGATCAGCATCGACACCGACGCCCACTCGCCCGGCCACCTCGAGTTCTTGAGCTACGGGTGCGACAAGGCCGTCGCCCACGGCATCGAGCCCGACCGGATCCTGAACACGTGGGATGCCGATCGCCTCGTCGCCTGGACCCGTGACCGCCGCGCGGCGTAGCGTCGTCAGCCTTATGTCGAAGAAGACCACCAAGCGCAAGACCAACGCCCGGCGCAAGAAGGCGAACCACGGCACCAAGCCCAACGCCGGTCGCGGCTGATCCTGCTCCCTCACGGCCCCACCCGAGGGCCGGAACCACGTGCGGCGCGGCCCTCTCGGGCGGCGCCGTCGTCGCGTCCGGGCGCAGGAAGGTCGGCGGGCCCGGGTGAGAAGTCGTCCCCTCGGCGGTACCCTCGTCGGATCGATTCCCAGCGAGCTGGTAGCGAGATCGCCTTGGCGGGCGTCACCAAGACCTTCCCCGGCTCGGAGGGCCCGGCGGTCGCGCCGCTCGACCTGACCATCCCCGCCGGCGAGCTCACGGTCCTGATCGGCCCGTCGGGCTGCGGCAAGACCACGACGCTGCGCATGATCAACCGCCTGGTCGAGCCCACCGCCGGCACGATCACGATCGACGGCACCGACATCCGCGAGCGGTCGCTCACCGAGCTGCGGCGCGGCATCGGCTACGTGATCCAGCAGATCGGCCTGTTCCCCCACCGCACCATCGCCCAGAACATCGCCACGGTGCCCAAGCTCCTCGGGTGGGACAAGCGCACGACCGCCGCCCGCGTCGACGAACTGGCCGAGCTGGTCGGCATCGAGCGCGAGATGCTCCGGCGCTACCCCTCGGAGCTCTCGGGCGGCCAGCAGCAGCGCGTCGGCGTCGCCCGCGCCCTGGCGGCGGACCCGCCCATCTTGTTGATGGACGAGCCGTTCGGAGCCGTCGACCCCATCGTCCGCAGCCGGCTCCAGCACGAGCTGCTCGACCTGCAGTCGCGCATGCGCAAGACGATCGTGCTCGTCACCCACGACATCGACGAGGCGGTGGCGCTCGGCGACCGGGTCGCGGTGCTCAACGTCGGCGGGGTGCTCGAGCAGGTGGCGGCGCCCGACGACCTGCTCGCGGAGCCGGCCAACGAGTTCGTCGCCGCGTTCTTGGGCGCCGAGCGCTCCATCAAGCGCCTCGCCCTCTCCGGCGTGATGTCGCTCCACCTCGACCCCGGCCCGGTCGTCGACCGCCGCGCCTCCGATGCCGAGGCCCGCCAGGCGCTCGAGCGCGGTGGCCTCGACTGGCTCGCGGTCCTCGACGGCGACCGCTTCCTCGGGTGGGTCGCGGCCGCCGACCTCGATGGGCGTCCGATCGCCGACCTCCAGCCCGAGGTGCTGCGGGCCCGGGTGGAGCCCACGGCCACCCTGCGCGAGGCCCTCGAGGTCATCCTGACCTCGCACACGTCGACCGCGCTCGTGGTCGACGCCGACGGCACCTACCACGGCGCGGTGACGCTCGAGGCCATCCGAGAGGGCCTCGCCCGATGAGCGACGCGACGGCGCGGCGACGGTGGGTCGCGTGGGCCCTGGTGGCGGCCGCGGCGATCGGGGCGCTGGCGTGGGCGGTCGCCCGCACGCGTGGCCTCGACGAGCAGACGCAGGCCACCAACCCGATCTTCCGGTGGGAGTACCTGCTCGTGCGCGAGCGGACCCCCGAGGAGCTCTGGGCGCGCACCCGCGAGCACCTCGAGCTGACCGTCGTGCCGGTCGTGCTCGGCACGGTCCTGTCGGGCGTGCTCGCCGCGCTGGTGCTGCGGTTCCGCGTGCTGCAGGGGACCGTCTTCACCCTCGCCGGCGTGCTCTACACGATCCCGAGCCTGGCGCTCTTCGGCATCCTCTCGACCTACGTGTCCAACTGGACCAGCGCGGTGGCGGCGCTCACCACCTACACCCTGCTGATCATCACGCGGAACATCGTGGCCGGCATCGACGGCGTCTCGCCGGCCGCCCTCGACGCCGCCGACGGGCTCGGCATGGGGCGCCGCCAGCGGCTGCTCGCGGTGGAGCTGCCCCTCGCCACCCCGGTGATCCTCACGGGCATCCGGGTGGCGACCGTGACGACGGTGGGCCTGGTGGGCATCTCGAAGGTGATCCAGCTGGGCGGCCTGGCCTCGTACGTGTTCGACGGCTTCAACCGCGACTACTCCACGCTGATCATCCTCGGCAGCGCCTCGATGGTGCTGCTGGCCGTCGTGCTCGACCTGGCGCTGCGCGGCGTCGAGCGGCTCCTCACGCCGTGGGCGCGCCGAGCGGGGGCCCGATGATCGGTGCGTCGGAGCCCACCAACGTGTGGCAGTGGCTGGGCGACAGCAGCCAGCGGACCGTGAGCGGCTCGATCCCCGAGCAGCTCTGGGCCACGCTGTGGCACTCGCTGCTCGCCTTCGCCATCGCCGCCGCGATCGCCATCCCCATCGCCGCCTGGCTCGCCCACCGTCGCCGGGCCGAGCTGATCTCGGGCTGGATCGTGAACATCGGCCGGGTGATCCCCACCATCACGCTCCTCGGCCTGTTCGTGCTCATCTCGCTCCGCAACGGCTACGGGTTCGAGCCGTGGCCGATCGTCGGCGCCCTCGCGCTGCTCGCCCTCCCGCCGCTGTTCGCCAACACCTACACCGCCGTGCGCGAGGCGTCGCCCGATGCGGTGGCCGCCGCTCGCGCCGTGGGCCTCACCGAGACCCAGGTGCTCACCCGGGTGGAGCTGCCCCTCGCCGCGCCGCTGATCGTGGCCGCCGGCCGCGTGACGCTGACCCAGGTGGTGGCCACCGAGGCCCTCGGCGCCCTCTTCGCCGGCGCCGGCCTCGGCATCTACGTCCGCTTCGGCTTCGCCAGCGACGACATCCAGCAGATCCAAGCCGGCGCCCTGCTCGTGGCGGGTACCGCCATGGCGGTCGACGCCGTGCTGTGGGCCGGCACCCGGCTCCTGCTCCCGCGGTGGGGTCCGACCCCGCCGGGAGCGGGTAGGGGGCGCCAGCCGCTCGACCTCACCACCATCCAACCCCAGGGAGGAACCCCATGACCACCGACCACCGACGCACCCGATGGCGCGTCCTCGTGCTGCTGATCGCCGTCCTCGGCGCGCTCGCGCTCGCCTCGTGCGGCAGCGACGGCAGCGATGGCGGCTCCGGCTCCTCCGACGGCGGCAGCGCCGACGGCGGCGGCAAGGACGTCACCATCCGCATCAGCAGCCAGGACTTCAGCGAGCAGAAGACGCTCGCCCAGGTCTACGGCCAGTACCTCGAGGCCCAGGGCTTCGACGTCGACATCCAGGAGCCGATCGGCACCCGCGACCAGATCTTCGCCGCCCTCGAGTCGGGCGACCTCGACCTGCAGCTGGACTACACCGGCTTCGCCTTGAGCGACGGCCTCGACGCCGAGTCGCCCACCGACGCGGCCGAGGCCCACGACGCCCTCGTCAGCGCCCTGGCCGACAAGGACCTCGAGGCGGCCGAGCAGTCCGAGGCCACCGACGCCAACGCGCTGGTGGCACTGCCCGACTGGGCCGACGAGAACGACGTGACGACGATCTCCGACCTGGCGAACGTCGACGGCACCATCACCCTCGGCGGCTCCGCCGAGTGCGCCGAGCGCGACGACTGCCTCCTGGGCTACCAGGACACCTACGGCCTCGACCTCGAGTTCAAGGCCGTCGACTACGGGCCTCCGCTCGTGGCCGCCCTCAAGGCCGGCGAGATCCAGGTGGCCCAGTACGGGACCACCGCCCCGGAGATCTCGACGGGCGACGTGGTCGCCCTCGAGGACGACAAGGGCCTGCAGCTCCCGGGCAACGTGGTGCCGATCTTCCGGGCCGAGGTGAGCAGCGATGCGCTGATCGAGGCCCTGAACACGATCAGCGCCGCGCTGACCACCGACGACCTCGCCGCCTGGAACCAGGCGACCGACGTCGACAAGGAGGATCCGGTCGACGTGGCCACCCAGTGGCTGCAGGACAACGACCTGATCTGACCTCGTCGCCTCTGCGGGTCGCGGCCGCCGGCGCCTCCGGGCCCGGCGGCCGCGCCGCGCTCGGGCTCAGGTGGCCATGCGGGTGAACAGCATCTGCTGGCACGCCCAGGCCACCAACCGGGGACCGTCGTCGCCGCGCGGGTCCCAGAGGGCCATCTCGGCCGATGCGTAGCCGTCGCCGGCGTGGTGGGCCTTGGCGTGGGCCAGGATCCACCCGGGCGTGGCGTGCCCGAAGAGGTGGACGGTCAGGTCCGCGCTGGGCGAGAACCAGCGCTCCCCCGTGGGCCCGATCCGCTCGAACACGGCCCCGGGCATCATGTCGGCCATCACCAGCAGCGCGAAGGGGTCGAGCATCCCGTCCTCGCTCAGGGGCTGATCGTCGAAGCGCATCCAGTTGGCCACCTCGGCGGCCCCGCGCGGGGAGCGATCCCACCACGGATGGCCCAGGGCGGCGCGGCCCTCGAGCACCTCGGCCCACAGCGGCCACGGCCCCTCCCACAGGCCGTCGGGGTCGCCCTCGGGCGGGGGCGGGTCGCGAAACGACGGCTGCCCCTCCGGGTCGGGCACCTCGGGCGGCCGCAGCTCGGTGAACTCGAAGCCCGGCCGGTCGCCGCCGAACACCGCGAGGGCGCTGAAGCCGGGCGGCGCGCCGGGGGCGCCGAGGTCCACGGCGGCCTGCGAGGCCGAGCGACCCCGGCGCAGCACCCGGACCTCGGCCTCCACGGGGCCGGCGTGGACCGGGCTGGCGAACACGCCGTGGATCGTCCGCAGCGGCTGGCCGGTGCCCAGCTCGGCGGCCAGCGCCCGGGCGGCGAGGGCCAGGACCACGCCGCCCATCGGCACCATGGCGAGGGTCCACACATCGTCGATCTGGGCGCGGTAGCGCCCTGGCCCGATGCCCTCCACCGCCGTCGAGTCCCACGCGCTGCCCACGGGCTCGCACCCTACGGTCGTGGCCGAGCCGCACCCGCACCGGTTTCGACGCACATCAGGCGAGCGTGCGCAGCCAGGCGACGACGGCGTCGCGGTGGGGCGCCAGGCCGTTCATCTCGGTGAGGGCGGCGGGCTGCGCGACGAGCCGATCGGCCAGCCGCTGCGCCGCCGCCCGGTGGCGCACGAACGCGCCGAACGGAGCCTGCTGCACCCGGATCGTGAACAGCACCGCCCCCGAGGCCGGCAGGGCGCGGAGCGTCTGGCGCTCGCTGCGGAGCCAGAGGTGGTTGGCCACCTCGCCGGGCGCCACCGGCACCGGATCGGTCGGCGGATCGGGGGCGAAGAGGGCCGCGTCGCGGTGCACCGACCAGTTGCGCCGCGCCGAGATCGAGCCGGGCCGCAGCCGGGCCAGGAAGCGATCGACCCGCGCGGCCAGCTCCACCGCGTAGCGCGGCACCGGCTCGTGGATGGCGGCGGCGCTGCCCCCGAGCTTGCGGTGCAGCCGCCAGTGCGAGGGGAAGCAGAGCACCGCAGCGTCGAGGTGGTGGGGTCCGTCGTGGGGCACCATGAGCACCAGGTCCTCCTGGACGCGCCGGGCCGCCGCCTCGAGCGCCCCGCCGGACCGGTCGACCGCGACCTCGGCGAGGTCGGGGCGGAAGGCCCGCTCCCAGGCGAGCACCAGGTCGAGCACCTCCTCGGCCGCCTCGTCGGTGCCGCCGACGTCGCCCACGACCTCGTCGTGACGCTCCGCCAGGAGGCGGTGGCGCTCGGCCAGCTCCGCCTCCCGTTGCTCGTCGGGCAGCAGCCACGCCGCCTCGTCGATGCGGGCGAGGCCCATGGCGAGCCAGGGCGGTCCCTCGGCGGGCCAGGCGACCTCGTCGATCCAGCCCGTGTCGGTCACGGGAGGGGGAACGGATCGGGCTGGAGCCAGAGCGCGGCCGCCACGACGAGGGCGACCACGATCCACCCGACGCTGGGTGGTGCGCCCGTCGGGGACCGCCACCTCGACCAGGCGATCGATCGCCAGGCCGGTGCGGAACCGATCGGTCCCCTGGGCCGATGCGGCGACGAGGGCGCCGGCCGTGCCGGCGCCGACGATGCGCAGGGCCCCGTCGATCACGCCGGTGGGCAGGGCGGTCTCGGCCACCAGGTACCACAGCGCCAGCAGCACCGCGCCCAAGCCGACGATGGGCGAGGACCGCAGCACCGAGGCGACGACGTTGCGCACGAACCGCACCGAGGCGTACGCACCCGTCGGCATCCGCGCCGCGCGGCTCGCCAACCCGTGTCGGGCGCGGAGCCGCCGTACCTCGAGGTCGCCGAAGGTGGCGAGCGCCGGGAGGGCGACGAGCACCAGCAGCCCGACCACGAGCACCGGTGCCGCCGACCCGAGGGCGACGGCGAGGGCCGCCAGCGGCACCGTCAGCTTCGAGCGCCCCGCCCGGCCTCGCGCCCCCGGGGCCATGGGTGCCGGGACGACCGGGCCGGCGCCAGCGAGCAGGGCCGTGCCCACCGGCACCGAGGCGGCCGCCGGCCGGGTGGCGTCGGGACCGCTCGGCACCGGTGGGACCGGTGGGACCGGGGCACCGGCGGGGACGGTCGCATCGGGCGCCGACGACGATCGGGCCACCAGCTCGGTGCGA
>JAGQSL010000223.1 GCA_020439525.1 Acidimicrobiales bacterium
CGCGGTTCCGTCGCCCGGTCCCCACCGCGGCCGTCGCGGCGGTGGAGCCAGCGTCGTCGCGGGCCGATGCCGGGCCGAGCGCGGGCCGCGCCCCGGCGGTCGATGCGCCCGAGACCCCCACCGGGCGGCTACGGCGCATCCGCGCCGAGCGGCTGCGCGTCGCCGACCTCGTCCCGCCCGAGCCCGATCGCTCGACGGCGTTCCGGAAGCGCTTCGGGAACCCCTACGACACCCAGGGCCCCAAGGTCCGCCTCGGTGCCCTCTGGGCGCTGGCCGTCGCCGGCGCCCTCTGGCCGCAGGCGCTGCGGCCCTGGGGGCTCGCCGTGCTGTTCGGGGTGGTCGCTGGTGCCGCGGCCGCCCAGGTGGTCGATGCGGGGCGTGGCGACCGCCAGAGCCTCGATCGCGTCGTGGCGGCGCTCGGCGGGTCGGCCCTGCCGGTCGTCGCCACCCTCGGGGCCCAGGCGCTCGGCGTGGGCTACCTGCTGCTCGTGGCCACCTCTGTCGTGGCGTGCGTGGTCACCCCCGAGCGGGGCCGCCTGCCGCTGCCCCGGGCGGGCGCCATCACCGCGGCGGCCGGCGTCTGCGGCGGCGCCGCCGCCTCGCTGGTGCTGCTCGCCGACTACGAGATCGGCGCCCTCATCATCCTGCTCGCCTTCGCCCTGGCCTACGACGCCTCGGACTTCATCGTCGGCTCGGGGGCTGGCAACGGCGCCGAGGGCCCCCTGTCGGGCATCTTGATGATCGCCGCCTTCGCTGCGCTTTTCGCCGTGGTCGAGGCGCCGCCCTTCCGGGGGGCGGACATCTGGACCTTCGCCGTGCTCGCCATGGTCGCCTGCCCCGCCGGCCAGATGTTGGGCTCGGCGCTGCTGCCGAGCGCCGAGGTCCACGCACCGGCGCTGCGCCGCCTCGACTCGCTCCTGGTGGTGGCCCCGGCGTGGGCGGGCCTGGTCGGGCTGTACCTGGCGAACGCCGCCTGAGGCCGTCGGACCACGCGCTGCGGCGGTGGCGGTACCATCGCGGCCGACGGCCGACGGCCGCCCCGGGAGACGCCATGGACACCGAGCTCGATCGGATCCTCGCCGACGACTACCTCGACGGCCTGGAGGTGCGATCCACCGCCGAGCTGCGCGAGCAGCGCGCCGAGTGCCAGGCGGTGGAGACGCAGGTCTCCTACCTGCGGCGGATGGTGCAGGGCCGCCACGACATCGTCGCCGGCGAGCTGGCCCGGCGCGACGGGGGCGACGCGCCCTCCGACGTGTCCGACCTGGTCGATCGGCTGCCCGAGATCCTGGCCGACCGCATCCACGCGCCCGGCCCGGGCCGCCTGCCCGCCAGCATGGAGCCCGGCGAGCTGCACGGTGCCCTCGCCGATCGGCTCGCCGAGATCACCGGCCGGGTTCCCATCGAGTCGCCGGGCGACGCCGACCACGAGGCCCTGGCCTCGGCCGAGCACGACCTGCGCGAGCTGGAGGCCGAGGTGTCACGGTGCCGCCGGCAGCTCTTCGACCGCATCGACGCCGTCCAGGCCGAGATCACCCGTCGCTACCGCGAGGGCGTGGCCAAGGTCGACGACCTGCTCGCGCGCGGCGACGAGGCCTGACGGCCCGCTCGCGGGAGGCGAAGGAACGCTCGCGCCCGTTTGTGGGCCGGTGCGCGCAACCCCCTAGCCTCGGAGCCATGAACGAGCTGGAGACGCGCTGGAGCGATCTGGGGGAGTTCATCCGCGAGCAGCGCCGGGTGGGCCACCTGTCGCTGCGCAAGCTCTCCGAGCTGGCCGGGATCTCCAACCCGTACCTCAGCCAGATCGAGCGGGGGCTGCGCAAGCCGTCGGCCGAGATCCTCCAGCAGATCGCTCGGGCCCTCGAGATCAGCTCCGAGACGCTCTACATCCGCGCCGGGATCCTCGAGGAGCGCGAGGGCGACACGGACCTCATCACCGAGATCCGACGCGACCTGTGGCTCACCGAGGAGCAGAAGAAGACCCTGGTCCAGATCTACGAGTCGTTCCGCGCCGAGCGGCGCGCCGCGGGCTTCGAGCCGCCCCTCGCCGGCCAGGGCCGCCTCGACGACGAGCTCGGCGGGCCCCTCGAGGGGGCCGCCGACGACGACGCGGAATCCGAGGCGCTCGCCGGACGTTGACGAGCCCGTGCCCCCGGTGACCGAGCTCGCGGTCTTGTCGCTGCACTCCTCGCCGCTCGCCCAGCCGGGCACCGGCGACAGCGGCGGGATGAACGTGTACGTGCGCGAGCTGGCCGCGTCCCTGGCCCAGTCGGGCGTGGACACCACGGTCTACGTGCGGCGGGGCGACGCCGACCTGCCGCACGCCGTCGAGGTGGAGCCCGGCTTCCGGGTGGTCCACGTCGATGCCGGCCCGCCGCAGCTGGCGAAGGAGCAGCTCCCGGAGGTGGTCGATGCCTTCGCCGACGGCGTCGCCGCCGAGCTGCGCGAGCGGCCCGTCGACGTGCTCCACGCCAACTACTGGCTGTCGGGGGTGGCCGGCCACCGGCTCAAGCACCAGCTCGACCTGCCGCTGGTGTCGACCTTCCACACGCTGGCCCGGGTGAAGGCCGACACCGGCGATCCCGAGCCCCAGCGGCGCATCGACGCCGAGGCCGAGGTCATCGGCTGCTCCGACATCATCCTCGCCAACTCGCTCGAGGAGGTCGCCCAGCTCGAGGCGCTCTACGGCGCCGACCCGGCCCGCATCGAGGTGGTCCCCCCGGGGGTGGAGCACGCCTTCTTCTCGCCCGGCGATCGGCGTGGGGCTCGGCGCGCCCTGGGCCTCGGCGATCACCCGGTCCTGCTGTTCGCCGGACGGATCCAGCCCCTGAAGGGCCTCCAGGTCGCCGTCGCCACGCTCGCCGCGGTGCACCGCCCCGATGCCGAGCTGGTCGTGGTCGGCGGGCCGAGCGGATCCGAGGGGGCCGTCGAGCTGCGCCGCGCCCTGGCGCTGGCCGAGCACCTCGGCGTGCGCCAGCAGGTCCGCCTCGTCGCCCCCCAGCCCCACCACGTGCTCTCCACGTACTACCGGGCCGCCGACGTGGTGCTCGTCCCCAGCCGCAGCGAGAGCTTCGGGCTCGTCGCGCTGGAGGCCGCCGCGTGCGGCGTCCCCGTCGTGGCCGCGGCGGTCGGCGGGCTGCGGACGCTGGTCGACGACGGTCGCACCGGCTTCCTCATCGACCGTCGCGACCCGGAGGCGTTCGCCGCGCCGGTGCGCGCCCTGCTCGACGACCCGGCGCTGGCCCTGCGCATCGGCACCGCCGCGGTCGAGCGGGCGCGGGGCTACACGTGGGCCGAGGCGGCGCGGCGCCTCCGTCGCATCGCGGCGGACCTCTCGGTGCGCGACCTCGTGGACTGCGCCGCGTGACCGACGCGCTCAGCGAGGCGGCGCTCGACGAGCTCGAGGCGAGGATCGATGCCTGGGCAGCGCGGGAGCTGTCCGACAACCCGGTCGTCGCCGCGGTGGAGCGCGGGCCGCGCGCCGAGGGGCGCCGGTGGTTCGTGCGCGTGCACGGCGAGGAGAAGGACGTCTCGACGGTCTGGTTCCACCTGCGCCAGCGCACGCTGCACGTCGAGACGTACCTGATGCCCGCTCCCGAGGAGAACGCCGGCCAGCTCTACGAGCACCTCCTGCGGCGCAACCGCAAGCTCCACGGGCTCACGTTCGCGATCGGTGAGGAGGACGCCATCTTCCTGGTGGGCGAGGTTCCCGCCACCTCGGTGACCGACGACGAGCTCGACCGGTTGCTCGGGTCGTCCTACGCCGCCGTGGAGCAGTGCTTCCGCCCGGCGCTGCGCATCGGGTTCGCCTCGCGGTTCGGCGGGTGACGTCCGTCACCTTCGATGGCTCTTGTGTCCTTTCAGGCCCTGCGATACGGTGACCGGGCGCCGGCGGAGCGAGGGCATCGGGAAGGTGCCCCTCGTCGCCCCGGCCGTGCGGCCCCGTCGTCGGTCACCCTCCCCCCGCGATCGACGGCGGGGCCGCCTCGCGCCCATCCGAAGCACCGCGGTGGCCCGCGGCGACGTCCCCTAGCCTCGGCGCCATGACGAAGCTCGTGGTGGTCGGCGGCGGCAAGATGGGCGAGGCGCTGCTCGGCGGGCTGGTCGCCGGAGGCTGGGCCGCCGCCGACGAGCTGGCCGTGGTGGAGCCCGTGGCCGCGCGGCGCGAGGAGCTGGCCGCCCGCTTCGAGGGCCTGACCGTGGTGGCCGAGCCGGTCGAGGCCGACGGTGCGCTGGTGGCGGTGAAGCCCCAGCTGGTGGTCGACGTCTGCGATCGGCTCGGCGCGCTCGGCGTGGGCCGGGTGCTCTCGATCGCCGCCGGGGTCCGGATCGCCACGATCGAGGCCCGCCTGCCGGCCGGCACCGCGGTCGTGCGAGCCATGCCCAACACGCCCTCGCTCGTGGGGTGCGGGGCGGCGGCGATCGCCGGCGGGGTCGGCGCCGACGAGGGCGACCTGGCCTGGGCCGAGGGCATCCTCTCCTCGGTGGGGATCGTGGTTCGGCTCCCCGAGGACAAGCTCGACGCCGTCACCGGGCTGTCGGGCTCGGGCCCGGCGTACGTGTTCCTCGTGGCCGAGGCACTGATCGACGCGGGCGTGCTCGTGGGCCTCCCTCGCGACGTCGCCGCCGAGCTGGCCATCGCCACCCTGCGGGGCAGCGCCGAGCTGCTGGCGACGGGCATCGCCCCGGCCCAGGCCCGCGCCGACGTGACCTCGCCGGGGGGCACGACGGCCGCCGGGCTGCGCGCCCTCGAGGACGGCCGGGTGCGAGCCGCGTTCCTCGACGCGGTCGTCGCTTCGTGCGCCCGCGCCGGCGAGCTCGGCTGAGCCGAGCCCGCCGCCGGGGGCATCACCCCAGGGTGGAGCCCTCCAGCTCCTCCCACCGCAGCCGATCCGGGTGGGGCTGGTAGGTGCGGGGTCGTCGGGCGGGAGCGAGCCGCGGGGCGCCCCACAGGTGCAGGGCCTGGTCGTTGGCCGGAAGCGGTGCCCCGAGGAGGTGGCCGAACGCTCGCTCGAACCCGAGCTCTTCGACCTGCGCGAGCTCGGCGTCGGTCTCGATCGCCTTCGCCACCGCCGGCACCGACAGTCGACGGGCGAGCGCCAGGCCCATGGCGAGCGCCGTCCCGGGCGGCCGGGCGGAGCCACCGCCGCCGGGACGGGCCAACTTGATGGCCTCGAGGGGGAGCCCGGCCAGGAGCCGGTCGGGCACTGCGGCGGTCGCGTCGTCCACGGCGCAGCGGACACCGACCTCGGCGAGCGCGGCGACCGCCCGGCGGAAGCGGTCCGGGTCCTGGTGGAGGGCGCTCACGGGGAGGTCGATGATGAGCAGGGCGGGGTCGATGGCGCTGGCGGCCAACGCCCGGCGGACCCGGTCCACCAGCTCGAGGTCCACGAGGTGCCAGCGCGACACGTTGACGGCCACCGGCATCGGATGGCCCGCGGCGCTCCACGACGCGATCTGCCGGCACACCGCGAAGATCGACCACACCTCGACCTCGGCGAAGCGCGGTGCCCAGCGGTGGTGCGACAGCGCCGGGCCCGGGGACACGACCCCGAGGCCCGGATGCCACCAGCGCAGGAGCGCCTCGACGCCGACGGGCGTGCGGGTGCGGAGGTCCAGTTCGGGCTGGTAGTAGAGGCAGAGGTGGCCGGGAAGGCCCTCGACGGCGAACGCATCGTCGACCCGGCTGGTGGCGCCGCGGGCGAGGTCGATCGAGGCCAGGGCGACGGCATCGGCCACGGTCGCCCGGCGGATGGTGGTCACGACGCCGGCGTGCCCGCCGCTCGACGCGTGCAGGGCGCACGCGGTCACGACGGCGTCGAGCAGGGTTCCGTCGCGCCGTCGCAGCTTCCGCCGAGCGCACCAGCGGGCTCGGGCGCCGAGCTCACGCCGCAGCTCGTCGCCATCCAGGCCGATCCGGGACCATCCCGAGGCCTGTAGCGCGCTCGTCAGCGACACCGGGTGGTCCCACCCCAGCAGCTCGGCGGCGGCGCCGTTGGCGGCGAGCACCCGACCGTCGGCATCGGCCTCGATCACGCCCTCGGAGAGCGGGACGAGGTGGTCGACGCCGAGGGGGGCGCTCCGCGCCAGCCGGCGCCGGCGTCGCTCGCTCAGCAGCTCGATGACCATGGCTTCCTCCTCGGTCCGTGGGTGCCGCAGTCGGCCCCGCCAGGGTGCGGCGTCGAACGTGATCGAACCGTGAACGCCCGGCCTCGACGGGTCGCGCGGGCTGGGGCGTCGCGGCGGCGACCCCGTAGGGTCGGAGCCCTGTGGGACGGTTCGACACGATCTCCTTCCTGAGCGACTACGGCCGCGCCGACGAGTTCGTGGGCGTGGTGCACTCGGTGGTGCGCCAGCTGGCGCCCGAGGTCCGCGTGATCGACCTCACCCACGAGATCCCCGCCCACGACGTGCGTGCCGGCGGCCTCGCCCTGGCCCGCTCCGCCCAGTACCTGGCGCCCGGCGTGGTGCTCGCGGTGGTCGACCCCGGGGTGGGCTCGGCGCGACGTGCCGTGGCCGTGGAGGTCGGCGGCGGCTCGTCGTACCTGGTGGGCCCCGACAACGGCCTGCTGGCCCCGGCGGTCGCCATGGTGGGCGGCGCCACCCGGGCGGTGGAGCTGACCGAGCTCGACTACCAGCTCCCGGCACCGGGGCCGACCTTCGCCGGGCGCGACGTGTTCGGGCCCGCCGCCGCCCACCTCTGCAACGGCGTCGACCTCCTCGAGCTCGGGCCCGAGCTCGACGTGCACGGCCTCACCCCCGGCCTGCTGCCGGTGGCGCGCGAGGAGGGCGACGCCCTCATCGCTGAGGTGCTCTGGACCGACGGGTTCGGCAACCTGCAGCTCAACGTCGGCCCCGACGAGATCGAGGCGCTCGGCGATCGGGTGGAGCTGCGCTTCGACGGGCGCATCCGCACCGGGGTGCGCCACCGCACCTACGCCGAGGTCCCCACCGGCGTCGTCGGGCTCGTCGTCGACTCCTACGGGCTCGTGTCGCTCGCCTTCGATCGGGCGTCGGCCGCCGAAGAGCTCGGGATCGGCACGGGCGACGAGGTCGTGCTGGGCCCCATCGTCGACGATGCCGAGCCGAGCGGCGTCGTGACCCCGGTCGTGCTGAAGGAGAAGCCATGAGGCCCGCCACCACCATCGTGCTCGCCGTGCTGCTGGGTGCCATCCTGCTCGCGGCCACCCTCCAGCTGGTCTTCCTCACCTGAGGGCGCGGCCCGGGTTAGAGCCGGGCGGCCATCCGCTCGCGCGTGAACGCCCGGGCGCCGCGGACGTTGAGCCACGCCGCCAGCGCCCAGGCCGCGCACCCCACGAGGAAGGTGGGACCGGTCCCGGCCAGCATCAGGCCGGTGGTCTGGCCCACGGCGAGGATCACCAGCGGCAGGACGACCGCGCCGCCGAGCTGCTGGGCCTCCTGCGTGTTGCTGACCCGGATCGAGACGCGCACCATGATGCCGAGGCCGACGGCGGCCACCGCCGGTGCCACCCAGAGGATCAGCACGGCCCACTGCGCGGTGGGCAGGAACGGGCGGTGCATCACCGGCCAGGCCACGAGGTTGGCCACCACGCAGTAGAGGGCGAAGCCCACCCATGCCACCGCGACCGAGGGCAGGAACCCCACGAGCAGCTTGGCCACGTACAGGTCCCGGTCGCGCGCCGGGAGGTGGAGCAGCGTCTCGAGGGTCTTGCGCTCCTTCTCGCCTGCGAAGGCGTCGCCGGCGATCACCGCCGACACCATGAGCGGCACGATCAGGAACAGCGGGGCCACCAGGTAGCCGAGCACGAGCACGATGAGCTGCTCGTCCGGGGGCCGACCGGTGATCGGTTCGGTCAGGCCCGAGGGGAGCAGGGAGAGGAACCGGTCGATGTCGATGCTGCGGTCCTGGGCGGCGAGGCCCACCGAGGCCGGCAGCAGGACGAGCAAGATGATCGGCACCACCAGCATCGGGAGCACCACCGCCTTGGACCGCCCGATGGCGGTCAGGTCCTTGCGCAGGACCGCACGGATGGCGGCGTGGTCGAGCCGGCCGGCGCTCACGGTGCGCCTGCTGCCACGGTGCCGGCCGCTCGCGCCTCGATCGCGAAGTACAGGTCCTCCAGGTTCGGGTCGCGCGGCTCGACGGCGTAGACCTCCGCGCCCGCCGCCACGCAGGCGGCCACGACCGCCGGGATGTCGTCGCGCTGCTCGAGGCGCACCAGCGCGCCCGACGAGGTCGGCGCCGCACCGTGCACGGGCCCGAGCTCACCGAGGCGGGCGAGCAGCGGCCCGCTTGCGGCGGCGCCGAGGTCGAGACGGACCTCGAAGGCGCTCCAGAGGTCGCGCGCCAGCTCCTCGGGGGTGCCGAACGCGTGCAGCACCCCTCGGAACAGGACCGCCATGCGAGACGCCAGCTTCCCGGCCTCGCCCAGGAAGTGCGTGCAGAGCACCACGGTGCGCCCGTGGTCGCTGGCGAGCGACCCGATCAGCTCCACGACGTCGCGGGTGGCGGCCGGGTCGAGCCCCGAGGTCGGCTCGTCGAGGAACAGGAGCTCGGGGTCGTGCAGCAAGGCCCGCGCCAGCGCCACCCGCTTGCGCTGGCCGGTGGAGAACCCCTGGACCCGCACGTCGGCCCGATCGGACATGCCGAAGCGCTCGAGCAGCTCGCCGCCGCGGCGGCGAGCCTCGTCGCCGCCCATGCCGCGCAGCCGTCCCACGAACTCGAGGTTCTCGAGGGCGGTGAACCGCTCGTCGAGGCCGGCGTTCTCGGTGAGCACCCCGGTGCGGTGGCGCACCGCCTCCCCATCGGTCCACGGATCGAGGCCCAGCACCGTCGCCGTGCCCCGATCGGGCTGCAGCACGCCGTTCAGGAGCCGCATGGTCGTGGTCTTGCCCGCGCCGTTCGGACCGAGGAGGGCCAGCACCTCGCCCCGGCGCACGTCGAGGGTGAGGGCGTCGAGCGCCACGCCCGCCGGGAACGACCGGGTCAGCCCGTCGCAGTCGATGGCGCGCTCGGGCTCCCCCATGCGGGCAGTGTGCCAGCCGCGGCCGGCGGGCCGTCGCCCGGATCGGACGCCGGACCGCTCGACGTGCTGGACTGGTGGCGGGTCGACCCGACCCGACTCGCTCCCGAGGTCGCTCGTGAACCTTGCCGCCATCATCGAACCCCACCCCGCCGAGGCCACCGCCCTCATCTCGCGGGGCCGCACCACCAGCTACGGCGACCTCCGGACGCAGGTCGCGGGCCTCCGCGGCGGTCTGGTGGGCTTGGGCCTCGACCCGGGCGACCGCGTCGGCATCCTCTGTGCCAACAACTGGTACTTCGTCGTGTCCTACCTCGCGGTGCTGGGCGCGGGCGGCGTGGCCGTCCCGCTCAACCCGCTGAGCCCGTCGCGCGAGCTCGAGCGCGAGCTGGCGGCGGTGGGCGCCCGGGCGCTGGTCGTCGGGCCGGCGGGTCGCTCCACCGCCGGAGGCATCGACCGCACCCGCCTGCCGGTCCTCGAGTTCGTGGTGCAGGCCGAGGGCCACGGCGATGACGACGCCCTCGACCTGGACGAGCTGATGGCGGCCGCTCCCTCGCCCATCGTCGAGCGAGGTCCCGACGACCTCGCCGTGCTGATCTTCACCAGCGGCACGGCCGGCTCGCCCAAGGCCGCCATGCTCAGCCACGGCAACCTGCTCTCGAACATCGACCAGGTGATCGCCCTGCGCGGCGAGGGCGACCCGACCGACGTCGGCTTCGGCGTGCTGCCGATGTTCCACATCTACGGGCTCAACGTGGTGCTCGGCTCGGCCCTGCGCGCCGGCGCCTCGGTGCTGCTCGTCGAGCGGTTCGATCCCAGCTCGGCGGTCGAGGCCATCGTGAAGCACGGGGTCACCGTCGTGGGCGGCGCCCCGCAGATGTGGGCGGCCTGGGCGCAGATGCCCGAGCTGGCGGCCGACTCGTTCGCCTCGGTGCGCGTCGCCACCTCCGGTGCGGCGCACCTCGATCCCACGGTCGCTCGCACCATCCACGACCGCTTCGGCCTCGAGGTGGGGGAGGGCTACGGCCTGACCGAGGCGTCGCCGGTGGTCACGGCCGCGATCGGCCTCCCCTGGCGCCCCGGCTCGGTGGGTGCCCCGGTCGAGGGCGTCGACGTCCGGTTGGTCGACGGCGACGGCGCCGACGTGCTCGTGGGCGATCCCGGCGAGATCCTCGTCCAGGGCCCCAACGTGTTCCAGGGCTACTGGAACGATGCCGAAACCACCCGCGCCTGCATCGACGAGGACGGCTGGCTCCACACCGGCGACATCGCCCTGGTCGACGACGAGGGCTTCCTCTACCTGGTCGACCGAGCCAAGGACCTGATCATCGTGTCGGGCTTCAACGTGTTCCCGGCCGAGGTCGAGGAGGTGCTGCTCGAGCTCGATGGCGTCGCCGAGTGCGCCGTCGTCGGCGTCCCCCACCCGCACACCGGCGAGGCCGTGAAGGCGTTCGTCGTCGTGGCGCCGGGGTTCGCGCTGGAGGAGGACGCGATCATCGAGTTCTGCGCTCGCCACCTGGCTCGCTACAAGTGCCCCCAGAAGGTGAACTTCGTCGACGAGCTCCCGCAGAACCTCTCGGGCAAGGTGCTGCGCCGGGCCCTGCGCTGAGCGCTCGCCCGACGCGTCGCGCCGGGGGCGGCGGCCCCGCTTCGTGACCATGTGAACGGGCGCACTAGCGTCTCGGTCGCCATGTCGGACCGAGCGCGACACATCCCCGAAGCCACCGTCGCCCGCCTGCCCGTGTACCTGCGCAGCCTGGCCGAGCTCGTCGACGACAAGATCGCCACCGTCTCGTCGGAGCGGCTGGCCGAGATGGCCGGCGTCAACGCCGCCAAGGTGCGCAAGGACCTCAGCTACCTGGGCTCCTACGGCACCCGGGGCGTCGGCTACGACGTCGAGTACCTGCTGTTCCAGATGAGCCGCGAGCTCGGGCTCACCCACGACTGGCCGGTGGCCATCGTGGGGGCCGGCAACCTCGGCTCGGCCCTGGCCAACTACGGCGGCTTCACCCAGCGGGGCTTCCCGGTCGTGGCCATGTTCGACGCCGACCGGGCCAAGGTGGGTCGCCGGGTGCACGGGGTGCTGGTGCACCACACCGACGACATCGTCGAGCTCGCCGCGGAGCTCGGCATCGGGATCGGCGTCATCGCCACCCCGGCGTCGGCCGCCCAGGACGTGGCCGACAAGCTCGTGGCCGCCGGCGTCGGGTCGGTCCTGAACTTCGCCCCCACGGTGATCACCGTCCCCGAGGGGGTGTCGCTCCGGAAGGTCGACCTCGCCCTCGAGCTGCAGATCCTCAGCTTCTACCAGGAGCACCGCGAGCCCGCCGGTTGAACGGGCCGCCCGTCGCGGGGGCCCGGGGCGTCGGTAGCCTGCGGCCATGAGCGAGCTGACCCCCGATCCGACCGTCGAGGAGGTGGCGACGGGCCCGGCGGCCGACGCCGCCTCGGTACCGGTGGGCGGCGACCAGATCGTCGGGATGTCGTTCGACAAGGTGACCCGGGCGGAGGAGGTGCTCCTCGCCCTGGTGCACCTCCAGCAGGAGGGCGAGATCGCCCTCCACGATGCCGTGATCGCCGCCAAGGACGAGCACGGCAAGGTGCGCATCCACCAGACGATCGACCCTACCGTCGGCCAGAGCGCGGTGCAGGGCGGGTTCTGGGGCACCCTCGTCGGGATGCTCTTCGGGCCGGCGTTCTTCGTCGGCACGATCGCCGGCGCGGCCGGCGGGGCGCTGATGGCCCGGCTCGTCGACCTCGGCCTCGACGACCGTTGGGTGCGCGAGGTGGGCGACTGGCTCGACCCGGGCACCTCCGCCCTCCTGCTGCTCGTGAGCGAGGACGTGCGCCCGGCGGTGGTCGCCGAGCTGTCGCGCTACGAGGGCCGGGTCCTCTACTGCACCTTCCCCGACGCGGTGCGCGAGGAGCTCGAGCGGGCCCTGTCCCACGAGCGCTGACCCGTGGCCGTCCGCTACCCCGTCATGGTCGACCTCGAGGGCCAGCCGGTCCTCGTCGTGGGCGGGGGCGAGGTCGCCACCCGCAAGGTCCTCGGCCTGCTCGCCGCCGGCGCTGAGGTGCACGTGGTGGCACCCGAGCTGGCCGCTCCGCTCGCCGAGCTCGCCGGGGTGGGCACCATCCGGTGGCACGCCACCGCCTACCTCGCCCTCGGGCGTCCCCGGGACCATCGACCCTGGTGGTTCGTGGTCGCCGCGACCGACGATGCCACGGTGAACGACCGGGTGGTGGCCGACGCAGCACGGGCCGGGGTGTGGGCCAACCACGCCGGTCGGGCCGACGGCGGCGCGGCCTCGGTGCCGGCCTCCCGGTCGGCCGGTCGGGCCACGGTGGCCGTCGCCACCGGCGGCGCCCACCCGGCGGCCGCTCGCTGGCTGTGCGATCGCGCCGTCGACGCCCTCGACCCCGCCGCGCTCGAGGTCCTCGACCTGGTCGAGGAGGTCCGGGCCCACGACGGGCGCCACGGCCGCCCCGGGCGGCGCCCGGATTGGCAGTGCGCCGTCGATTCGGGAACACTTGACCTCATCCGCGAAGGCCGCAGGGCCGAAGCCAAGGAGCGCCTGCAGGCGTGTCTGTCGTCGTCATCGGACTGAACCACCGCACCATGCCGCTCGACCTGTTCGAGCGCATGACCGTCGATGGCGCGCGCCTGCCCAAGGCCCTGCACGACCTGCACGCCCGCGACCACATCGGTGAGGTCGTCGTCCTCTCCACGTGCAACCGCACCGAGGTGTACGCCATCGCCGAGCGCTTCCACGGCGCCTACGCCGACGTGCGCAACTTCCTCGCCGAGCTGGCGTTCGTGGCGCCCGACGAGTTCGCCGACCACCTCTACGTGCACTACGACGCCGAGGCCATCCGGCACCTGTTCTCGGTGTCCGCGGGGCTCGACTCGGCGGTGATCGGCGAGGCCGAGATCCTCGGCCAGGTCCGCACCGCCTGGGAGCGCGCCGGCGAGGAGGGCACCGCGGGCCCGGTGCTCAACCTGCTCTTCCGCCACGCCCTCGAGACCGGCAAGCGGGCTCGCACCGACACCGGCATCGCCCGGGGCACCGCCTCGGTCTCCCACGCGGCCGTCGAGATGGCCGCCGAGCGCCTGGGCGACCTCGCCGGGGCCAAGGTGCTCATCATGGGCGCCGGCGAGATGGCCGAGGGCATGGCCACCGCGCTGCAAGGCGCCGGGGTGGCCGACGTCCAGGTCGCCAACCGCACGTGGCGCAAGGCGCGGGCCCTCGCCGACCGGATCGGCGGCGCCGCGGTGCGCCTCTCCGACCTCTCCACCGCGCTCACCGAGATCGACCTGCTGCTCACCTCCACGGGCGCCACCGTGCCGGTCGTCGAGCACGACGACTTCGCGCCGGTGATGGCCGAGCGGGCCGGGCGGCCGCTCCTCATCGTCGACATCGCCGTGCCTCGCGACGTCGATCCCGCCGTGGCCCAGCTGCCCGGCGTGACCCTGCTCAACATCGACGACCTGCGGCGCTTCGCCCAGGCCGGCGTGGAGCGGCGCTCGCACGAGCTGGCCGCCGTCGAGTCGATCATCGACGAGGAGCTCGGCCGCTTCCGCTCGGCCGCCTCGGCCCGGGGCGCCGCCCCGCTGGTGGCCTCGCTGCACCGCTGGGCCGACGAGGTGCGCGAGGCCGAGCTGCACCGCTTCGCCGGCCGCCTCGAGGGCCTCGACGACCGCCAGCGCGAGGCCGTGGAGGCGCTCGCCAAGGGTCTCGTCGCCAAGCTGCTGCACCAGCCCACGGTCACCTTGAAGGACACGGCCGGATCGGCCACGGGCGAGCGCCTCGCCGACGCGACCCGCCAGCTGTTCGACCTCGACGGCCCGGCGTAGCGCGTCGGTGGCCGACCCGGTCCTGCGCATCGCGTCGCGCGGCAGCCCGCTCGCGATCTGGCAGGCCGCCCACGTCGCCGGCCACCTCGCCACCGCGGTGCCCGGCCTCGACGTCGAGGTCGTCGTCGTCGAGACCGAGGGCGACCGGCGCCTCGACGTGCCGATCTCCGAGGTCGGCGGCAAGGGCGTGTTCGCGAAGGAGGTGCAGGCCGCCGTGCTCGACGGCCGGGCCGACGTGGCCGTGCACTCCGCCAAGGACCTGCCGTCGGTCCCGGTCCCGGGCCTTGCCCTCGGGGCGATCCTCGAGCGCGGCGAGGTGCGCGACGCCCTCGTCGGCGGCACCGTGGCGAACCTGGCGCCCGGGGCCACGGTGGCCACCGGCTCCCAGCGGCGCCGGGTGCAGCTGGCATCGCTCCGACCCGATCTGGTGTTCACCGACCTGCGCGGCAACATGGCGACGCGCCTGTCGAAGGTGCCCGAGGGGGGTGCCATCGTGGTGGCGGCGGTGGCGCTCCAGCGCCTCCAGCTGGCCGACGAGATCAGCGAGATGCTCTCGGTCGACGACCTCGTCCCCCAGGTAGGCCAGGGCGCCTTGGCGGTGGAGTGCCGTGAGGAGGACGCGCCGATCGTGCGCCTGCTCCAGTCGATCGAGCACCCGCCCTCGCGGCGCCGGGTCGATGCCGAGCGAGCCTTCCTGGCCGAGCTCGGCGGCGACTGCGACCTGCCGGCCGGTGCCCACGCCGTGCTCCTCGACGACCTGGGCGAAGGCGACGGCTCGGGCACGCAGCTGCGGCTCTCGGCGATCCTCGCATCCGACGGCTCACCTCGGGCGCGCGTGGCCCGGACCCGCCAGGTGGGCGACGACCCCGTCGCCCTCGGCACCG
>JAGQSL010000224.1:0-129 GCA_020439525.1 Acidimicrobiales bacterium
AGCACGGCGTGGTGCTCCACCGCCGGGCAGGCGGGCCGCCCACCGAGCGCGGCGAGCACCCCGGTGATGGCCAGGTCGTCGGCCTCGGTCCCGCCGGAGGTCCACACGACCTCGCCGGGCGCGACCTCG
>JAGQSL010000224.1:252-882 GCA_020439525.1 Acidimicrobiales bacterium
GTGGTCGCCGCGTGGTCGAGGTAGGCGCCGGTCACGGCGCAAGGCTACGGCGCCCGCCCGGATGCACCTCAGGCGTCGCGGACGTAGCGCGACACGTGCACGGCGTCGTCGGCCCCGAACGCGGATCGCGACCAGTCGCTCCACCGGTCCGCCAGGCGGAGCCCGGCCGCCGCGGCCATGGCATCGAGCTGCTCGATGGTCGACCACCGGATGTGCCACGGCCGCATCCGGATGCCCTGCTCGGTGATGTCGACGTGCTGGCCCATCGCCTCCTGGCGCGCCGGGTCGGTGCGGCTCACCGAGAGCACGACCCGGTCGGCGGTGATCGTGCGAGGCTCGACGCTGGCGCGCGCCTCGTCGGCATCGGGGACGAACGCCTCGACGAGCAACGACCCGCCGGGGACCAGCAGCTGGGCGACCCGCTCGACGCACCGCGCCTGGGCGCCGGGCTGGGTGAGGTTGAACAACGTGTTGTACGCCACGAGCACCACCGCGAAGCGACGATCGCCGACCGGGGGGTCGGTGAAGTCGCCGAGCACCGCCTCCACCGATCCCTCCCCCGCCTTCGCGGCCAGTCGTTCGAGCATGGCGGCCGACGCGTCGACGCCGACCACCTCGAGGCCGAGCGCG
>JAGQSL010000224.1:945-6491 GCA_020439525.1 Acidimicrobiales bacterium
AGGTCGGCCAGCTCGGCGACGAGCGCGGCGCACGCGGCGGCGTCGGTGATGGTCCCGTACCACTCGTCGTAGACGTCCGCGAAGCGGTCGCCGTACGTCGTCTCGTCGTAGCCGTCCACGATGCCAGTCTGGCCGCCCGCGCCGGTCCCGGCGCCCGGGCCCCCGCCCGTACGATGCCCCGGTGAACCAGCTGCGGTTGAACCCGCTCACCGGCCGCTGGGCGACCGTCGCCACCGGCCGGGCCAGCCGTCCCGGCCAGTTCGCCATCGACCACGGCCATCCCGCCGACCCCGGGACCGACTCGTGCCCGTTCTGCCCCGGCCACGAGGAGGAGACCCCGCCGGCGCTCGAGACCTACGGCACCGACGGCCGCTGGCTCCTGCGCGTGGTGCCCAACCGCTACCCCGCCTTCTCGGGCGCGGGCGAGCTCACGGTGGAGCACCTCGGCCCCCTGTTCGCCAAGGCGCCGGCCACGGGCATCCACGAGGTCCTCGTGCTCACGCCGGAGCACCGCCACAGCTGGGCCGACCTCGACGACCGCCAGGTGGGCCTGGTGATGGCCGCCCTCCGCGACCGCCTCGAGGACCACGCCGGCACGACCGGCATCCGCTACAGCCAGGCCATCGTGAACCACGGCCGGGCCGCCGGGGCGAGCGTCCGCCATCCGCACGCCCAGCTCCTGGGCATCCCCTTCGTCCCGGGCGAGCTGCTCGAGGAGCTGGCGGGCTTCGGGCGCTTCGAGGGCGGCTGCCTCCTGTGCGCCACCGTCGCCGCCGAGCGCGATGCAGGGCATCGGATCGTCCTCGACACCGAGCGCGCGGTGGCGATCGCCCCGTGGTGGAGCGGGTCGCCGTTCGAGCTCCTGGTGGTGCCCACCGACCACGACGGCCACCTCCACCGCGCCTCGCCGGCGTCGCTGGTGGCGGTGGGCCGTGCGGTGCGCGACGTGCTCGCCCGGCTGCGCGGCCTGCTCGGCGACGTGTCGTACCACGTCGTGCTGCACACCCTCCCCCACCGCAGCGCCGACGCGTTCCACTGGCACGCCCACGTCGTGCCCCGCATCCACAGCACCGGCGGCTTCGAGCTGGGCACGGGCGTGCCGATCAACATCGTCGCCCCCGAAGACGCCGCCGCGGTGCTCTCGGGGTGAGCGGCCGGCACCGTCCCTAGGCTGGACCGATGGGTCGCATCCGGGTCTCCACCACCATCGACGCCCCGCCCTCGGTCGTGTGGGAGGAGGTCCGCCACGTCGAGCGCCACGTCGACTGGATGGCCGACGCGGTGGCGATCGAGTTCACGTCGCGGCGCCGGTCGGGCGTCGGCACCACGTTCTCGTGCCGAACCAAGGTCGGTCCGATCCGCCTCACCGACGAGATGGAGATCACCGAGTGGCGCGACGGGAAGGTCATGGGGGTGCGCCACGTCGGGCTGGTCACCGGCACCGGGCGCTTCACCCTCACCCGGGCGCGCGGCGGACGCACGAGGTTCACGTGGGACGAGCGCCTGCGGTTCCCGTGGTGGATGGGCGGGCCCGTGGGCGGGGTGGTGGGTGGCCGGGTGATGAAGCGGATCTGGCGCCGCAACCTCACCGTGCTCAAGGCACTCGTGGAGAGCGGCCGGGCCTGACGCGCGCTCAGCCGCCGGCGGTCGTGGTGGTGGCGCCGAGGTCCTCGGTGGTCGTCACCGACCCGACCACGGTGGTGGCCGTCGACGACGGCCCGTCGCCGGCGATGCACGCCTCGTAGCGGTCGTCGGCCTCCTGGTAGCGAGCTTCGAGGTCCTCGTCGCTCAGCTCGTCGCCCCCGAGGTCGAGCGCCCCGTACGCCTCGGTGCTGCACCGGAAGTCGTCCACGGTGCCCTGGTCGAGCTCGCCGTCGGCCACGAGCCCCTCGAGGCAGGCGAGGATGGCGGCGTCGGGATCGTCGGAGGCGAACGCCGCATCGCTGTAGCACGACTCCTCGGGGCCGAGGTCGTCGCCCGGATCGGGCCCGGAGCCGTCGTCGAGGAGCTGGAGGGTCCCCTCGTCCTCGCCCGACATCGGTCCCCACATGCCCCCGTAGGGCCACTCCGCGTCGTCGTAGTCCGCGGGGAGCTGCTCGTAGCAGCGCGCCTCGGCCTCACGCGACTCGGCCACGGGCGCGTCGTCCGCGGGCCGGGCCACGCCGCACGCCTCCCAGAAGCTGTCGGGGGCCGCCAGCCACCACTCGCCGGTCCAGATCCGGACCGACCGCTGCACCTGCTCGGCGTCGAGCGCCCGCAGGGCGTCGAGCACCGTCTCGACCAGCGTCGCCGCCGGCCGCACGTACCACGCCCCGTCGTGCTCGGTGACGACGACCGAGAGCATCCCCGGCGACTCCACCAGCCCGAAGATCGCCCACGGACCGAGGACGTCGTCGCGGCAGGTCCGGTAGGTGTCGCCGTCGAGCCAGCTCGAGTCGGCGTCCTCGTCGCCCCACTCGGCGAGGTACTCCTCCCGGTAGGCGTCGGAGTACGACCAGGTCACCTCGGTGCAGCCGTCGGCGTAGCGGGACGTGTAGGTCTCGTCCTCGTCGCCGGTGGTCATCGTGATCGTGTCGGCCGAGACCACCCGATCCCCGTCGGGGCCGTCGCGCACGGTGAGCGAGAGGTCCGAGATCTCGACCGAGGAGCCACCCGACGAACCGTCGGCCGCGGCATCGACGAGCAGCGACCCGTAGCGGTGGAGGACCTCGGCCTCCACGGGATCGGTCAGCTCGATCAGGCGCCGGACGTCGAGGGACGTGGCGGCGTCGATCGCTTGGCGGACCGCCGCTTCGGGATCGGGAGCACCGACGGCGGGGACGACGTCGCTCGCCTCGGGGAAGGGCACCGGGTCCTCCACGTCGCGGCGGATCGCCTCGGCCACCGAGGCCACGAGGCTCACGTGCCAGCCCCCGTCGCGGCGCACCGCGACGAGCCGTCCGCCGGCGAGGTCGAGCTCGTCGCTCGTGCGCTCCTCGACGCTCGAGGGCCCGTCCTCGTCCTCGCGGCTGCGCTCGATGGCTCCCTCGATCACCGGTCCGAGCGGCAGCTCGCGCAGGTCGGTGGCCGAGGACACCGCACCGCTCAGCTCGACGGCCACCACGCCGTCGGCGAGGTCCTCGGTGCGCAGGGCCAGGTCGCGGACCTCGAGGTCCACGCCCTGCACGCCGCGGAGATCGGCATCGGGGTCGGTGAGCCCGAGCCGATCGCCCTCGTCCTGGAGGTCGCCGACGGTCGACATCAGGAGTCGTCGCTCGCTCGGCTCGAGGGCTTCGATGGCCCCGATGGCGTCCTCCTGGTCGATGGCGCGGAAGAGCGCCTCCACCGCCCCCTCGGGCGAGCTCGCGCCATCGCCCGCCGCCAGCTCGACCGCGGCGAACCCGAGCGCGGCGATCACGAGCACCCCAGCCATCGCGGTGACCCCGGCCCGCCGGCGCCGACGCGGCTCGGGGGCGGGTGCCAGCTCGTGGGGCAGCGGGCGACCCAGCCCCCGGGGCCAGGAGCCCGGCGCGCCTCCGGTGGTCTCGTCGGGTGGCCAGCTGCTGCTCATGAGGTCCTCCGTGCGCCGATGAGGGTGATCACGCCGACGATGCCCAGCGCCGCGGCGAGCGCGAGCGCCACCCCCACGGCACCATCGGCCGATTCGGGTGCCGACCTGAGGCCACCGGCCAGCAGGCCCTCCGCAGTGGCGACCCAGAGCGCCAGGCCGGCGGCGATCGCCCGCCGGTGCCGGGCCAGCGCCAGCAGCGCGAGCGCGGCAACCAGGGGCAAGGTGGCCCACACCACCCGGCCGGCTCGACGGGCGACGGGCCCGGCCAGCTCGAGCCGGTCGACCGTGCGCACCACCTCGTAGGAGCTGCGCCGGGACTCCCCGCTGCGCAGCCAGGGGGCGAAGGTCGTGGCGACCGCCGCGACCAGGAGCACGCCCAGGGCGATGTCGAGCACGCCCGCCGTCCGGTCGGTCACCACCTGCTCCTCGCCACCGGACGACCACCGCCAGGTGGCAGGACCCTACCTGGCGCCGGTGCCCGATCCGGGTCGCCTAGGCCACCGCGATCGACGCGACGACGCTGGCGAGCGCCACGCCGGCGCAGATCGCCCACGGCACCGCCTTCGACACGCCCGGGCGACGGGGCAGCTCGAACATCGCCCAGGCCGCGATCGCCCCGCCCACCAGGCCTCCCAGGTGGGCGCCCTTCGAGATGCCGGAGAACGCGAAGGTGATGACCAGGTTCAGGATCAGCACGTTCAGCAGCGGTGAGCCTCGCCACGGGATGCCCTGCACGCGCAGCACGATGAACATGGCGCCCATCAGCCCGAAGATGGCGCCCGAGGCGCCGGCCCCGAACGAGTCGGGCGACACCAGCAGGCCACCGAACGACCCGCACAGCAGGGCGACGCCGTAGATGGCCGCGAGCCGAGCCCGACCGCCGTACTGCTCGACCGCCTGGCCCAGCACCCACAGCGCCCACATGTTGATGGCCAGGTGGAACACGCCGTAGTGGAGGAACCCCGAGGTCACGAGGCGGTACCACTCGCCGTTGCCGACGCCGATCGCCTCCGCGCCCGGCACCGGGCCGCTGTAGAGGAAGTCGCCGCGGATCCACGCCGTGCCGATCACCGAGAAGTCGATGTGGAACTGGGTGATCGAGCCCTGGAAGTACTCCGACACCTGGTCGCGGCTGACGATCGCGCCGAGGAGGAACACCAAGACGTTGAGCCCGATCAGGGCCTGGGTCAGCACCGGAGCCGACCGCAGCGACCCGACCCCCTGGTACACCTTCTGGGCGCCCGCCTTGGTGCACTCCGGGCAGTGGAAGCCCACCGACGCCTGGTGCATGCACTGCGGGCAGATGGGGCGGTCGCAGCGCTGGCAGATCACGCCCGCGGGACGGTCGGGGTGCCGGTAGCAAGCCTGGGGCGGCGGCGCGGGCGGCGGGTACGAGGACGGCTGCACGACGGGGAACGCTACCGGGGGCCGGCTACTGCAGGTCGTCGCCGGGCTCGTCGACCAGCGAGAACCAGTAGAAGCCGTACGGCGGCAACGTCACGAAGTACGGCAGCTCGCCGATCGCCGGGAACTCGACGCGCCCGAAGAGCTCCACCGGGGTCTTGCCGGCCAGCGGGGCCAGGTCGATCTCGACGGGCTGGGCGACCTTCGAGAGGTTGTTCACGCACAGCACGATGTCGTCGGCCGAGTCCTCGCGGTCGCGGCGACGCAGGTAGGCGAGGACCGACGGGTTCCCCACGTCGAGCACCTCGTAGGACCCAGCGCCGAACACCGGGTGCTGCTTGCGGGCCTGGATGAGCCGCTGCACCCAGTGCAGGAACGAGCCCGGGTTGCGCAGCTGCGACTCGACGTTCACCGCCTGGTACCCGTACACCGGGTCCATCTGGGCGGGGAGGTAGAGCTGGGCGAAGTCGGCGGTCGAGAACCCGCCGTTGCGGTCGGGCGTCCACTGCATCGGCGTGCGCACGCCGTCGCGGTCGCCGAGGTAGATGTTGTCGCCCATCCCGATCTCGTCGCCGTAGTACATGACCGGGCT
>JAGQSL010000224.1:6587-7345 GCA_020439525.1 Acidimicrobiales bacterium
CGCGGGTCCTTGGCGTACTCCGCGTACATGTAGTCGCGCTCCTCGTCGGTGACCATCTCCAGGGTCAGCTCGTCGTGGTTGCGCAGGAAGATGCCCCACTGGGCCCCGTCGGGGATGTCGGGCGTCTGGGCCATGATCTCGCGGATCGGCCGCGCCGCCTCCTGGCGGGCCGCCATGAACATCCGCGGCATCAGGGGGAAGTTGAAGCACATGTGGCACTCGGGCGCCGACTCGTCGCCGAAGTAGTCGACGACGTCGGCGGGCCACTGGTTGGCCTCCGCCAGCAGCACCTTGCCGGGGAACTCCTGGTCGACCACGGCGCGCACCTCCTGGAGGTACCGGTGGGTGTCGGCCAGGTTCTCGCCGTTGGTCCCGTCGCGCTCGAACAGGTAGGGCACCGCGTCGAGCCGGAACCCGTCGAGCCCGAGGCCCAGCCAGTAGCGGACCACGTCGAGCATCGCCTCGGCGACCTCGGGGTTGTCGTAGTTCAGGTCGGGCTGGTGGGCGAAGAACCGGTGCCAGTAGTACTGCTCGCGCTGGGGCTCCCAGCTCCAGTTGCTGGGCTCGGTGTCGACGAAGATGATCCGGGCCTCGGACCACCGCTCGTTGTCGTCGTTCCACACGTACCAGTCGTGCTTGGGGTTGGTGCGGCTCTGGCGGCTCTCCTGGAACCAGGGGTGCTGGTCGCTCGTGTGGTTCATCACCATGTCGGCGATCACCCGGATGCCGCGCCGGTGGGCCTCGTCGATGAGCTCGGC
>JAGQSL010000224.1:7469-10070 GCA_020439525.1 Acidimicrobiales bacterium
GGTAGTCGAGCTTCTCGGTGATGCCCCGGAGGTCGCCGGTGCCGTCGCCGTTGGAGTCGCGGAAGCCGCGGACCAAGACCTCGTAGAAGATCGCTCGCTGGTACCAGCGGGGGTCGTCGGCCGTCATCGGGGGGAGGCTAGTGACGAGCTCGACCCGTCACGCCAACCGGCGGCCCGGCTCCGCAGCCGTGGGGCGACGCCCGTCGCAGCGGGCGGGGGCTCGGGAGACGTGGTGCGCATCGTGGCCTGGTTCCCCGACCGGCCCGGCGTCATGCCTCCTACGCCAACCAGGTGATCTCGGGTACGGGACGGGGTGGGGTGGCGGCCAGGCCGCGCGGCCACCCGAGGTACACGAGCGCCACCAGGTCGTGGTCGTCGTCGACGCCGGCGAAGCGCCGCGCCGCGTCCCAGAGCGCGTCGGGGACCGAGCCCCAGTAGCTGGCCAGGCCGAACGCCGTCGCACCCAGCAGGAGGTTCTGGACCGCGGCGGCCGTGGCGTCGCGGTCCTCGCGCCGGCGCACCGCGTCGCCGTCGCCGCGCACCCAGGCCAGCAGCACCACCGGGCTCCGGCCGTACTTCGACCGCAGCTTGGCGACCTTCTCGTCCGGCGCGCCGTCAGCCGCAGCCACCGCGCCGAGCGCCTCGCCGAAGCGCCAGCGGGCATCGCCCGACAGCACGGTGAACCGCCACGGCCAGGTGCGCTTGTGGTTCGGTGCCCAGGTGGCCAGGTCGACCAGGTGCGCGACCAGCTCGTCGGGCACCTCCTCATCGGGGTCGACCTGGAGGTTGGTGCGCCGAGCGCGGATCACCTGGTCGACGACCACGGGGACGTCGGCGGGAGGTGGTGCGTCGGACACCCCCGCAGTGTGCCCGACCACGACGGTCGCACCACGTGACGGGCGCGTGAATCTCTCCGATCGCGGATGATCCGGCCGGATCGGGTCGCTACGGTCGCCGCCATGCGCGCGCTGCGGAGCTTCACCGTCCGACCCGACCTCCCCGAGGCCCTGGCCCCCCTGCAGGAGCTGGCCATGAACCTCCGGTGGGCGTGGGACGAGCCCACGCGCGACCTGTTCCGGTGGGTCGACCCCGACGCCTGGGACGCCACCCACCACGATCCGGTCCGGGTCCTGGCCACCGCATCTCCCGAGCGCCTCGCCGAGCTGAGCGCCGATCCGGCCTTCCTCCGCTACCTCGGCGCCGTAGCCGACGACCTCGGCCGCTACCTCGACGAGCCCCGGTGGTTCCAGACCCGCAGCGAGGCGTCGAGCCTCACCACGGTCGCCTACTTCTCGCCCGAGTTCGGCATCGCCGAGGCCCTCCCCCAGTACTCCGGGGGCCTCGGGATCCTCGCCGGCGACCACCTCAAGTCGGCGTCGGACCTGGGCGTGCCGCTCGTCGGCGTCGGGCTGTTCTACCGGCACGGCTACTTCCGCCAGGGCCTCTCGCCCGACGGCTGGCAGACCGAGCGCTTCCCCGACCAGGACCCGTGGGCGATGCCGCTCACCCGCTGCGACGGCGTGCGCGTGCAGGTGGAGCTGGCCGGCACACCGCTCGTCGCCCAGGTGTGGCGGGCCGACGTGGGCCGCATCCCGCTGTACCTGCTCGATGCCGACGTCGACGACAACCCCGAGGAGCTGCGCGGCGTGACCGACCGGCTCTACGGCGGCGACGTGGAGCACCGCCTCCGCCAGGAGATCCTCCTGGGCATCGGCGGCGTGCGGGTGCTCGAGGCGCTCGGGATCGACGCCCAGGTCTTCCACACCAACGAGGGCCACGCCGGCTTCCTCGGCCTCGAGCGCATGCGGCGCGCCATCGTGGACCACGGGCTCAGCTTCGACGAGGCCGTCGAGGCCACCCGCGCTGCGTCGATCTTCACCACCCACACCCCCGTCCCCGCCGGCATCGACCGCTTCCCGCGCCCGCTGATCGAGCGGTACTTCGGCGGCTGGGCCGCCGAGTGCGGGACCACCGTCGACGACCTCATGGCCCTCGGGTTCCGCGAGTCGGAAGCCGCCGACGAGCCCGACGAGCAGCGCTTCAACATGGCCGTCATGGGCCTGCGCCTCGCCGGACGCTCGAACGCCGTGTCGAAGCTGCACGGGGCGGTCAGCCGGGAGATGTTCCGCGAGCTGTGGCCCGACCTCGAGGCCGACGAGGTGCCGATCGGATCGGTGACCAACGGCGTGCACGGCGACACCTGGGTGTCGGCCGACGTGGGCGACCTGCTCGCCCGCCACGTGCTGCCCGAGTGGGACGAGGCCGCGCCCGAGGCCTGGGCCCGCGTGGAGGACGCGCCCGACGACGAGATCTGGCGGGTGAAGGGCCAGGCCCGCGCCCGCCTCGTGTCGTTCGTCCGCGCCCGGGTCAAGCAGCGCGCCGTGGCCGCCGGCGTGTCGGCGTCCGAGGCGGCCTGGGCCGACGACCTGCTCGACCCCAACGCGCTCACCATCGGCTTCGCCCGCCGCTTCGCCACCTACAAGCGGGCGAACCTGCTCCTCGCCCAGTCGGAGCGGCTCCAGGCGCTGCTGCTCGACCCCGAGCGTCCCGTGCAGTTCATCTTCGCCGGCAAGGCCCACCCGGCCGACGACGCCGGCAAGG
>JAGQSL010000224.1:10124-10271 GCA_020439525.1 Acidimicrobiales bacterium
TCGACGACTACGACATCGCCGTGGCGCGCACGCTCTACCAGGGGGCCGACGTCTGGCTGAACACGCCGAGGCGACCCCAGGAGGCGTGCGGCACGAGCGGCATGAAGGCGGCCCTGAACGGCACGCTCAACTGCTCGATCCTCGACG
>JAGQSL010000224.1:10377-10846 GCA_020439525.1 Acidimicrobiales bacterium
ACCTGCTCGAGCACCAGATCGTGCCCCTCTTCCACGACCGCACCGATCCGGCGTCGGGCTCGGTGCCCCGCGGCTGGGTCCGGCGGGTGAAGGCCGACCTCGTGTCGCTCGGTCCCGAGGTGGTGGCCTCTCGCATGGTCCGCGACTACGTGACCGAGCTCTACGAGCCCACCGCCTCCACGGCCACCTCGCTCCGCGGGGACGGCTTCGCCGAGGCCCGAGCCCTCGCCGCGTGGAAGGCGCGGGTGCGCCGCGGCTGGGCCGGCGTGAAGGTGGCCGACGTGGCGGCCGACGAGGCACCGCTCGCGCTCGGCGCATCCCGCGAGGTCGAGGTGCTCGTCGAGCTCGGCGAGCTCGACGCCGCCGACGTGGCGGTCCAGGTGGTCCACGGGCGCGTGGCCCAGCACGACCAGCTCGTCGCCACCGCCACGGCCACCCTGACCTGCGTCGACGCCGACGCCCGCCCCGC
>JAGQSL010000225.1 GCA_020439525.1 Acidimicrobiales bacterium
GACGGGTCGGCCCCGACCACCTGGAGGAACACGCCTGTGGGGGGACCGCCCTTGTGGAGCTGGCCGGTGGAGTGGAGGAACCGCGGGCCGAGGCCGAAGGTGGTGGCCACGCGCAGCTCGTCGCGCAGCTGCACCCGCACCTCCTCCAGCGGCTCCACCTCGTCGCCTCCGGGATCGACGTAGGCCTGGAGCGACACGTAGTCGCCCGGCCTGACGAGGTCGAGCACCTCGTCGAGGGTCGCCGTGGGCAACGGGGCCGGAGCGTCGGCGGCGAGCACCTTCGCGGTGGCCTCCTTCGCCTCGGCAACGTTGGGCTGGTCGAACGGGTTGATGCCGAGCACCGCTCCGCAGATGGCCGTGGCCACCTGCCACACGATGGCCAGCGCACCGAGGTCGAGCGGATCGTCGAGGTCGAGCTCCACCACCGGGTGGCCCTCCTCGGCAAGGACGTCGATGCCGACGGGGTGCTCGACCCGGCCGATCGTGACGAAGAGGCGATCGTCGCCGTAGACGTCGACCGGACCGAGCGGCTCGTCGGCGACGGGGACCACCCCCGTCCCGGCCTTGCCGGTGGACTCGGCGAGGAGCTGCTCGAGCCACAGGCCGAACGCCGCGATCCGCGGGTCGAGCACCAAGGTCACCTTGTCCCGCCCCATCCGCACGCCGGCGCCGAGCACCGCGCCCAGCTGCAGCCCCGCGTTGACCGCGGGGTCCGCGCTCCGCAGCGATGCGGTGCGCTCGGCGGCGCGGGCGATGAGGGTGGTCCACCCGACCCCGGCGAGCGCCGCGGGCACCAAGCCGAAGTAGCTGAGGGCCGAGTACCGGCCACCGATGTCGGAGCGGTTCTCGAACACGTGCCGGAAGCGGCGCTCGCGGGCCAGCGCCCCGAGCTCGGATCCGGGATCGGTGACGACGGCGAAGCGGTCGCCTCGGCCCTCCCGCTCCCAGAAGAACTCGAGGTGGCTGCGGGTCTCGATCGTGGAGCCCGACTTCGAGGAGGCGAGGTACAGGGTGGTGTCGCTGTGGAGCTGACCGGCGATCCGCGCGACCGCGCCGGGATCGGTGGAGTCCAGCACGTGGAGGCGCAACGCTCCCTCCGCCGCGGGGAACGACCGGGCGAGCACCTCGGGGAACAGGCTCGAGCCGCCCATGCCGAGCACCACGACGTCGGTGAGCCCATCGGCCCGGCAGCCACCCACGAAGCCCTCGAGCTCCTCGGCGGCGCCCGCCATCTCGCCCGCGACCTCCAGCCAGCCCAGGCGATCGCTGATCTCGGTGGGATCGGCCGACCACAGGAGGTGATCGCGGGCCCAGAGGCGCGAGACGGCCTCACGGTCCGCGAGGTCGGCGAGCACCTCCCCCACCTTCGTCTCCAACGGACCGAGGCGGGCTCGGCGGACATCGGCGCTGCTCATCGGGCGGCTCCAGGCGATCGGCGTTCGGGGTTCGGGGTCGGCCCCTTCCTACCCGCTCCGCGGCCGGGAGCGGCGCGCGAGCGACCGAACTCGGGTCGATCGCGGACGATAGAGGTACGCGATCGACCCGAGATCGTCCGGTGAGCCCAACCTCACGCCCGGGCCGACTTGGCGAACGGGGTGGCGAGCATCTCGTCGATCCGCTCCGCCGCCACCGACTCGCTGAAGAGGTGGCCTTGGGCGAGCTCGCACCCGAGGCGCTCGAGCACGGCGCGCTGGGCCTCGGTCTCGACGCCCTCGGCGACGGTGTCGAACCCCAGGTTGTCGGCCAGGACGAGCGCGGCCGACACGATCGCGAGGTCGTGCGACGACGGGTCGGTGATCCCCGCGACGAACGACCCGTCGACCTTCAAGATGTCGGCGGCCGAGAACCGTCGGAGGTAGTCGAGGGTCGCGAAGCCGGTGCCGAAGTCGTCGATGGCGAGCCGCACCCCGAGCTCCTTGAACCGGCGCAGCTGCTCGACCACCGAGTCCGGGTCGGTGACCAGGTCGGCCTCGGTCACCTCGAGGCACAGGTGCTCGGGCGGCACCCCGTGCTCCTCGAGGCACCCGGCCACGAACTCGACCAGGTCGGCGTCGGCGAGCTGGCGCGCCGACAGGTTGGCGGCGACCTCGAGGTCGGGCCAGCGCGCCGCGGCGCGCGCCGCCTGGTCGATCACCCATCGGCCGAGCGGGAGGATCAGGCCGGTGTCGGTGGCGACGGGCACGAAGTCGCTGGGCTTCACCAGCCCCACGCCCGGACGCTCCCAGCGCAGCAGCGCCTCGACGCCCACGATCGCCCGGTCGCGCAGGCGGATCACCGGCTGGAAGTGGAGCACCATCTCGTCGGCGCGCAGCGCGTCGCGCAGCGCGTTCTCCACCTCCAAGCGGGCGACGGCACGGTCGCGCAGGCGCTCGTGGAACAGCGCGATGCGGTCGCGACCGAGCTCTTTGGCCTCGTACATGGCCAGGTCGGCGTCTTGGAGCACGGCGGCGGGATCGACCGGGCCTTCGGCGTGCACCACCCCGACGCTCGCCGAGACCACCACCCGCCCGCCGGGCAGGTCGATGGGCTCGGCCAGGGCGGCGGTGAGCCGGCTGGCCAGCGCGGCAGCCTCGGCCTCGTCGGTGAGCTCGGGGCAGAGGACGACGAACTCGTCGCCCCCGACCCGGGCGACCACGTCGGCGGGGCGCAGCGCGGCGCGGAACCGGATGGCGACCTCCTGGAGGAGGCTGTCGCCCGCTTCGTGGCCCAGGCTGTCGTTGATGAGCTTGAAGCGGTCGAGGTCGACGAAGAGGAGCGCGGCTCGTGCCCCAGCCGGCGCGAAGGCCTCCTCGAGTCGGGCGAGCAGGTAGCGACGGTTCGGCAGCCCGGTGAGCTCGTCGTGGAGCGCCCCGTGGGCCAGCCGGGCCTGGAGCTGGTGGCGCTCGAGGGCGATGGAGGCCAGGTCGACGGCGAGGCCCAGCACGTCGACCTCCTCGGGGCTCAGGTCGCCGTCGTCGTCGCCGAGCAGCACGATCCGCCCCACCAGCCCGTCGGCACCGGGCAGGTCGGCGGCCCACGCCCGTTGGAACCGGCCACCCGACGCGGCGGCCACGACCGAGTCCCAGCCGAGATTCGTGCGCAGGAACACCTCGTCGTCGGCCGGCCGGATCGCCGGTGGACGGCTGATCCCCGTCCGCTCGAGCACCTCGACGAGCTCGTCGTCGAGCCCCTCGGCCTCGGAGCGGTAGGCGTCGCGGTCGTACCAACCGACGATCACCGCCCCGCGGAACCGGGCCCGCACGAGGTCGGCCACCGCACCGAGCGATTCGAGCAGCGGCGCGCCGCGGGCGATCCGCTCGAGCAGCACGGTCTGCTCCGAGAGGAGCACGGCGGCGGAGCGGTCGTCGCCCTGGGGGCGCCCGACCAGCACGAGGGCGTGCTCACCGAGCTCGTCGTGGGCGGTGCGCTCGACGCGCATCGCCAGCCACCCGTCGTCGGCGGCGCGCAGGCGGAGGCTGCGGACCCGGCCCGGCCCGGTGCCGAGCACCCGGTCGAGGTGGAGGTCGCTGCTCGCCGGCTCGAGGAGGTCGTCGGGGTGCACCAGGTCGGTGACGCGGGTGCCGGCGAGCTCCTCGCTGTCGCGCCCGAGGATGCGGTGCACCGACGGGCTGACGTACGCGATCCGCCCGACGCGATCGGTGACGAGGACGAGCTCGGCCGAGCCCCGCAGCAGCGCCGACGCCCACGCGTCGCGCTGGCGGTACGCCTCGGCTCGCTGCTCGCGGTCGGTGATGTCGCGTCCGGCGGCCACGAGGTAGCCGATCCGCGGGTCGTCGAGCGCGTTGGTCACCATGAACTCGACCTCGCGAAGGCGACCACTCGGGGTGACCATCGTGACCTCGATGGGCCCGTGCACCCCCGGGCGGGCGATCACCTCGGCGAACGCCTCGGCGTGGAGGTCGCGGTTGGCGGCCTTGGCGAAGAGCTCGAAGATCGAGGTGCCCACGATCTGCGCTGGGCTCCAGCCGATCGTCCGGGGCCCGTTGCTGCTCGCCCAGACGAGCGTGCCGTCGGCGGTGCAGAGGGCGACCACGTCGGGCAGCCCGCCGAGCGCTGCGGCCGGATCGACGCCCGAGGGCCAGGGCGCCGGCTCGATCACCGGGCCCTGCGCGACGCGGCCAGCTCGAGGGCGGCCTCGCCCGCGACCTCGACGATGCGATCGACGACGGCGTCGTCGTGGGCGAGGCCCGGGAACATGACCTCGTAGGCCCCGGGCGCCATGGCGACCCCCCGGCGCAGCATGGCGTGGAAGAACGTGGCGTAGCCCGCCTCGTCGGTGGTGCGGGCCTCGGCGTAGGTGGTGGGGGCGGTGGCGCCGAGGTGCAGGCCGATGAGCGGGCCCGCGGTGGCGACGACGGCATCGACCCCTGCGGCGGCGAAGGCCTGCTGGAGGCCGGCGGCCAGGCGCTCGGCCTGGCCGGTGATCCACCGGTGGGCGTCGCGGTCGAGCAGGTCGAGGGCGGCGAGGCCGGCCGCGGTGGCGAGGGGGTTCCCCGAGAGGGTGCCCGCCTGGTACACCGGCCCGAGCGGCGCGAGGTGGTCCATCAGGTCGGCTCGGCCACCGAACGCGCCGACGTTGAGCCCGCCGCCGATGACCTTCCCGAAGCACGTGAGGTCCGGCGTGACGCCGAACGCCTCCTGGGCGCCGCCCCAGCCGAGGCGGAACCCGGTGATCACCTCGTCGAAGATCAGCACGGCACCGACCCGGTCGCACTCGGCGCGGAGCCCGGCGAGGAACCCCTCGCCCGGCGCCACCAGGCCCATGTTGGCGGCGACCGGCTCCACGATGACGCAGGCGACGGTGTCGTCGAGCTCGGGAACGTCGTTGTAGGGCGCGATGACGGTGTCGGTCACGGCCGCCGGGGGCACGCCGGCCGAGCCCGGGACGCCCCCAGGGCTGTGCGCGGGATCGAGGTGGGCGACGGCCGAACCGGACTCGGCCAGCAGCGCATCGCCGTGGCCGTGGTAGTTGCCGGCGAACTTCACCACCCGGCTGCGACCGGTGGCGCCCCGAGCGAGGCGCAGGGCGGTCATGGTGGCCTCGGTGCCGCTCGAGACCATCCGCACCTTCTCGCAGCTCGGCACCCGCCGGCCGATCTCCTCGGCGAGCAGCACCTCGCGCGCGGTGGGGGCGCCGTAGGAGGTGCCGTCGCCCGCCGCTGCCCGGATGGCCTCGACGATCCTCGGGTGGGCGTGGCCGGCGATGACCGCGCCGTAGGACTGCACCAGGTCGAGGTACTCGGTGCCCTCGACGTCCCACACGCGGGCGCCCTCGCCCCGGGCCACGAAGTAGGGGGTGCCCCCCACGGACCGGAACGCCCGGACCGGCGAGTTGACCCCACCGGGGATGGCCCGCTGCGCCCGCTCGAACAGCTCCTCGTTGGTGGTCATGCCAGCGCCTCCGCCGCCTCGCGGGCCAGGTAGGTGAGGATCAGGTCGGCGCCGGCCCGCTTGATGGAGGTCAGGTGCTCCATGGCCACCAGGTGCCCGTCGATCCAGCCGTTGGCCGCCGCCGCCTTGATCATCGCGTACTCCCCCGACACGTGGTACGCCGCCAGCGGCAGGTCGTGCTCGGCGCGCACCCGGGCGATCACGTCGAGGTACGCCAACGCCGGCTTCACCATCAGCAGGTCGGCGCCCTCGGCCACGTCGAGGCGCACCTCCTCGAGCGACTCGCGGACGTTCGCCGGGTCCTGCTGGTAGCCCTTGCGGTCGCCGCCGCCGCAGATCTCCACGTCGACCGCCTCGCGGAAGGGGCCGTAGAGCGCCGAGGCGTACTTGGCGGCGTAGGCGAGGATGGCGACCTCGGCGAACTCCTCCTCGTCGAGCGCGTCGCGGATGGCGGCCACCTGCCCGTCCATCATCCCGGACGGCGCGACGATGTCGACGCCGGCGTCGGCCTGGGCCACCGCCACCTCGGCGTAGCGATCGAGCGTGGCGTCGTTGTCGACCTCGCCCGACGGGGTGAGCAGCCCGCAGTGGCCGTGGTCGGTGTACTCGTCGAGGCAGAGGTCGGCGATCACCGCCAGGTCGTCGCCGTGGGCGTCCTTCAGGGCGCGGATGGCGACCTGGACGATGCCGTCGGGATCGCTCGCGCCGGTGCCCTCGGCGTCCTTGCGCTCGGGCACCCCGAACAGGATCACGGCGGGCACGCCGAGGCGGCGCAGCTCGCCGGCCTCACGCACGGCGGACGCCACCGTGTGCTGCACCACGCCGGGCAACGAGCCGATCGGATGGGGCTCGTCGATCCCCTCCCGAACGAAGAGCGGGGCGATCAGGTCGTCGGGGGTCAGGTGGGTCTCCGCCACCATCCGCCGCAGGGCCGGGGTGCGCCGGAGGCGCCGCAGTCGTCGCTGGGGGAACACGCGCCCAGCCTACGGGCGCGCCGCGGGCCAGGCCCCAGCCGGGACCCCCGGCCCGCTCCTAGCCGCCCTCCACCTCGAGCAGCAGCTCGGGGATGAGGTGGAGCTGCACGTCGAGGCCCTCGAAGCCGGCCTCGTCGAGGCCCTGGCGCAGCAGCGACGGCGGCGGCGCCGGCTCGGGGCCGGTCGCGAACAGCTCCAACCCCTCGTCACTGCGCCGGACGTCGATGATCGTCCAGTCGGTCCCCTCGACCCAGTCGTTGGCGACGCCGGCGACGGCCGACGCCTGCGTCGACTCGCGGGTCAGCTTCACCGTGGCCACGCCGAGCGGGATGGCGATGACGACCACCAGGGCCACGACGAAGCGCACGGCCCGGCGGCGGTTGAGCGGCTTCGCCCCGGCCGGCGGGGCGATGTCTTGGACCCGGAACAGCGCCATGACGACCACGCCGGTGAGCAGGATCGCCGCCACGTTGGTGAGGAACAGCAGCAGGGCGCCCAGCGACTCGCCGGGGGCCCCGCCCTCGAGCGTGAGGCCCACCACCGCGAGGGGCGGGACGAGGGAGATCGCGATGGCGACGCCGGGAAGGGTGTCGGACACGTCGTCGCGACACTGGGCGAAGGCGCCGACGGCGCCCGTGGCGATGGCGGCCAGGAGGTCGATCAGCCGCGGGTGGACGCGCCCGGCCACCTGCGAGCTGGTGGCGGCGACCACGTCGAGGGGCGCCACCAGGCCGAAGGCGAAGCCCACGGCGATGGCCGCCGCCGCGCCGGCGACGATCATGGCGGTGCTCCGCACCACGTTCGCCCGGTCGCCCGTCGAGATCGACAGGACCGTCCCGAGGATCGGGACCATCAGGGGGGCGACGATCATCGCCCCGATGACGGTGGCGGTGGAGTCCGAGACGATGCCCGCCGAGGCGATCGCGGCCGAGAGGAGCAGGAGGATCCAGAACCGGCTCAGCTTGGCGCTGCGGCTGGGCCCGTCGAAGAGCAGGTTCGCCCGCATCCGGACGAGGTCGTCGGCCGCGATGCTCGCCACGGGCCCCTCCATCGATCGATCGCGCTGGACCCGGCGTCCGCGTCGTCGCGAGGCTACGGGCGCGCCACGGCCCGAGCGGGGATCAGCCCACCAGCCCGCCCAGCCAGGCGGCGGTGACCCCGTCGAGCGAACCGACGTGGTGGTGCGCGGCCGAGAGGTCGGTGTGCCCGGTGATGGCGCTCGGCACGGCGACGACGGTCAGGCCGGCCCCGAGCGCGGCGGCGATGCCCGGTGCCGAGTCCTCGATGGCGACGGTGCGAGCCGGATCGGCACCGAGCTGCTCGACCGCGTGGCGGTAGCTCGCCGGGTCGGGCTTGGCCCGGTCGCCCACGCGATCTCGGGTCGCCACCACCGAGAAGCGCTCGGCGAGGCCGAGGCGCTCGAGGTGGTGGTCGACCCAGCTCGCCGGCGAGCTGGAGGCGATGCCCAGGGCGACCCCGGCGTCGACCAGCTCGGCGGTCAGCCGCTCCACGCCGGGAAGGGGCGGGAGCGAGTCGCGCCACGACCGGTCCTGCGCGGCGTAGCGGTCCTCGAACTCCGCTCGGTCGAACTCGACGCCGACGGCGCGGCAGAGGGCGCGGAAGGAGTCGTCCTCCCCCAAACCCACGACGGTGGCCCACCCCGGGAGGTCGAGCTCGAGGCCCATCTCGGCGAGTGCGGCGCGGGAGGCGACGAAGATCGGGGTCTCGCTGTCGAAGATGGTGCCGTCGAAGTCGAAGACGAC
>JAGQSL010000226.1 GCA_020439525.1 Acidimicrobiales bacterium
GCGACGACCGGGTTGATCGCGGTCTGCCACACGACCGCCTGAGACCCGTACTCCGCCATGGTCTCCTCGTTGTCGACCACGTGGTACAGGTACGTCTGGTGGGGGTGGCCGTCCTTGCCGGTGCCGGTGATCCAGGTGCCCGCGCAGGTCTTGCCCGTCATCTTGTCGCCGAGCGTCGCCGGGTCGGGCAAGCAGGCGGCGACCACGTCGCGGGGCGACACCTGCTGGCCCCGGACCGTGACCGGATCGGTCCCGTCCAGCCCGAGCTTGTGCAGCGTCCTCAGCACCTCGATGAACTCGTCGCCGAGGCCGTACTTGAACGTCGCCCGCTCGCAGTGGACCCAACGAGGGATCAGCAGCACCTCCTCGTGCTCCACGTTCACGCACTCGACCGGGCCGATGCCGTCGGGGAACTCGAACACCTCGGGCTCGCTGAAGGGCGCCGTCGTGAACCAGCCGCGGTCGCGCTCCCAGATCACGGGTGGGTTGAGGCACTCCTCGATCGTCGTCCAGATCGAGAACGACGGGGCGAAGTCGTAGCCGGCCACCACCAGGTTGGCGCCGTCGCGGATGCCCACCTCGTCGATCGAATCGAAGATGTTGTCGGCGGCGTAGCGGGCGAAGACGTCGGACAGGCCGGGCTCGACGCCCATCCCCACGAGCGCCAGCTTCCCGGCGGCCTCCCAGGCGTCGGCCTCGGCGAACTGGTCGTCGCCGAGCTTCACCCCGCACTCCTCGTAGGGGCGCTCGGGGTGGGGCTTCGAGAGCGACATCGCCATGTCGACGTAGTGCGTGCCGGCGGCGAGGGCGGCGTCGAACAGCGGCATCACGAAGCGGGGATCGGCGGCGTTCATCAGCGCGTCGATCGCGTGCTCGCGGAGCAGGGCCTCGACCGCGCCGGCGTCGGACGCGTCGAGCGCGACCCCCACGGCATCGGCGGAGAAGCCGGCGGCCGCGGTGGCGGCGCGGGCGGGGTCGATGTCGCCGACCACCAGGTGGTCGACGAACGAGCGGCGGGCGGCGATCTTGGCGAAGGCGGTGCCCACGCCGCCGGCGCCGACGAGCAGGATCCTCATCGCGGGTGCCTCCTCAGAAGGCGCTCATCACGTGCTTGATGCGCGTGTAGTCCTCGAAGCCGTACATCGACAGGTCCTTGCCGGTGCCGGAGTGCTTGAAGCCGCCGTGGGGCATCTCGGCCACGAGGGGGATGTGGGTGTTGATCCACACGCAGCCGAAGTCGAGCCGGCGCGAGACCCGCAGCGCGGTCGCGTGGTCGGTCGTGAACACGCTCGACGCCAGGCCGTACTCGACGCCGTTGGCGAGCCGGAGCGCCTCGGCCTCGTCGGTGAAGGTCTGCACCGTGATGACCGGTCCGAAGATCTCCTGCTGGACCATCTCGTCGTCCTGGTGCAGCCCGGAGATCACCGTGGGGGCGAAGAAGTAGCCGGCGTCGCCGACGCGCTCGCCACCGGCCAGCACCGTCGCGTGGTCGGGCGCCCGCGCCACGAGGCCGCTCACCCGCTCGAGCTGGTTCGCGCTGTTGAGCGGCCCGTAGTCCGCGTCCGGGTTGGAGGGGGCGTCGGTGGTGGTGCCCTTCGCCTGCTCGGCCAGGGCCGCGGCGAGGTCGGCGGCGATGCCGGCCTGGGCGATCACCCGGGTGGCGGCGGTGCAGTCC
>JAGQSL010000227.1 GCA_020439525.1 Acidimicrobiales bacterium
CACACCGAGGTCGGCTACTGGCTGTGGGACGCGGCCGCGGGCGAGGTGCTGCGCGGCTTCGTCGTGCCCCGCGGCATCACCGTGCTCGCCGGGGCGATCGGCGTCGCCGCTGACGCCACCAGCTTCGAGCTGCGCGCCGAGCTGGGCGACCCCCGCTACGGCATCAGCGAGAACGCCTACCTCGGGGCGAACGCCTCGTCGGTGCGCTACGCCGCCATCATCACCGTCCACGACGACGGCACCTGGGGCTACGAGGAGGAGACCACCCTCCAGATGACCCAGTTCCCCGAGCCGTTCGCCCACACCGACCGCAACCGCATGCACCGGGTGGCCTGAGCCACCGGGCCCCGTCGGTCGGGGGCCCTCAGCGGCCGACGATGCGCCCGCGGATCTCGGCGAGCCAGGCATCGGCGCGGCGCGACGCGTCGTCGGCGGCCTCGCGCACGGCGGGCCCGTGGTCGCCGGCTGCCGGATAGGAGCCGAGGAACTTCACCTCGTGGCCCCGCACCCGCAGCGCCTTCAGGCAGTCGGCCACCAGCCCATCGGCGAGGTGGCCCTCCAGGTCGAGCAGGAAGCAGTAGTCGCCCAGCCCCTTCTTCGTGGGGCGCGACTGGAGGTTCGTCAGGTTGATGGACCGCGCCGCGAACTGCTGGAGGATGGCGAGCAGGCTGCCCGGCGCGTCCTCCCGCTGGAACACCACCACCGAGGTCTTGTCGTGGCCGGTGGGGGCCGGCACCGTGCCCGGCGCGACCGCCACGAAGCGCGTCTCGTTCTCGGGGTGGTCCTCGATGTCGGCGGCGAGCACCTCGAGGCCGTAGATCGATGCCGCCAGCTGGTTGCCGATGGCGGCCACCTTGGGGTCGCCGGCCTCGGCCACGAGGCGGGCGGCCTCGGACGTGGAGTTGGCGGCCCGGGTGCGCACCGAGGGCAGCTCACGGTGGAGGAAGCGGCGGGCCTGGGCGGTGGCGTGGGGGATCGACACCACCTCGTCGATGCCGCCGAGCGTGGCGCCCGGCACCGACATGAGGTGCTGCTGGATGGGGATGACCACCTCGCGCTGGATCAGCACGTCGACGTCGAAGGCCAGGGTGTCGGAGGTGACGTTGACCGTGCCCTCGATGGAGTTCTCGATGGCGACGAAGCCGTGGTCGACCTCGCCGGTCTCGGTGGCGCGCAGCACGTCGGCCATCGTCGGGTAGGGCACGAGCTCGGCCGCGGCCAGGTCGGGCTGGGTGAGCAGCGCCTGCTCGGTGAACGTGCCGCGCGGCCCGAGGAAGCCGACCCGCAGGGGCCGGTCGGTCGGGGTGGGCTGCGCCTCGTCGTTCACGACCGGCCAGGATAGGGGGGTGGACGAGGCCGCTCTCCGACGGTTGCTGCGCGACGTGCGCGATGGCACCACCACGGCCGACGAGGCCGTCGACGCCCTGCGGCGCCTGCCCTTCGCCGACCTCGGCTACGCCCGCATCGACCACCACCGCCAGCTCCGCCAGGGCGCGGCCGAGGCGGTGTACGGCCAGGGCAAGGCGCCCGACCAGGCGGCCCGGATCGTGGCCGAGCTGCTCGCCCGCACCGACGAGGCACCGGTGGTGCTCACGCGCGCCGACGCCCCCATGGTGGCGGCGGCCACGGAGGCCAACCCCGGCGCCACCGTGGTGGGCACCACGGTGGTCTGGCGCTCGGCCCCGCCGCGCCCCGAGCGGGTGCTGCTGCTGACGGCGGGCACCGCCGACCTGCCGGTGGCCGACGAGTGCGCCGCCACCCTCGCCGCCCACGGCTTCGCCCCACGCCGCATCACCGACGTGGGCGTGGCGGGCGTGCACCGGCTGCTCGTCCACGTCGACGAGCTGGCCGACGCCGATGCCGTGATCGTCGTGGCGGGGATGGAGGGCGCCCTCGCGAGCGTGGTCGGCGGCCTCACCGGCGCGCCCGTCGTGGCCGTCCCCACCAGCGTCGGCTACGGCGCCGGGCTCGAGGGCGTGACCGCCCTGCTCGGGATGCTCGCCTCGTGCGCGGCCGGCATCACGGTCGTCGGCATCGACAACGGCTACGGCGCTGCCTGCTCGGTGGTGCGCCTCCTGGTCGGCCGGCGCGCCGCGAGCGCGACGGCCCCCGCCCCCGACGCCGCGGAGCTCGGCTCGCGATGACGATCGCCTGGTTCCACTGCTTCTCGGGCATCGCCGGCGACATGGCCCTCGGC
>JAGQSL010000228.1:0-1677 GCA_020439525.1 Acidimicrobiales bacterium
CGGGCCTCGTCGGTGACCTCGGGGTCGACCGGCTCGGCCTGGAGCCACAGCACGGTGCCGGTGCCGGCGACGCCGGCGCGCAGCAGGGCCCGGTCGGTGGCCCGCACCACGAGCGCCGGCGCACCCGAGGGCAGCTCGCCGCGCGACTCGATGGTGGCGATGGTGCCGACGCTGGCGTGGCGCCCATCGACCTTGGGCACGAGCAGCAGGCGGTCGTCGTCGCCGGTGGCGGCCACCGCGGCCTTGGCCTCGTCGGACTCGAGGGCGACGGTGAGCACCATGCCGGGCAGCACCACGCCGTTGGGGAGGGGGAGGACGGGGAGGGCGAGCTGCTGGTCGCCGGCGTTCGGGGCGGTGTCGGGGGTGGCGTCGGCCATCGGGGGCTCCTCACGGGGTCAGAGGGAACCTCCACAACGGTACCGACGAACTTGCTATTCCCGCGCTCAGGTTTCCTGCGCCGGGCGCCCACTTGTGCTGCGGCAGGCTGCGCGAGTCGGTGGCGTCAGGCCTGCTGGGCGTCCTCGATGCCCTGGGCGAGGGTGTTCCAGGCCAGGGTGGCGCACTTGATGCGCACGGGGAACTTCACCACGCCGCGCAGCGCCTCGAGGTCGCCGAGGCGCACCCCCTCGGGGGCCTCGACGGGCATGTCGGCGGCGGTCCCGCCGTCCTCGCCGTCCTCGCCGAGGGAGCTCTCGTGGATGCTCATCATCGCCTTGAACGCCTGCGTGAGCGCGGCCACCTCGGCGACCGTCTTGCCCTTCACCGCAGCCGACATCATCGACGCCGACGACTGGCTGATCGAGCAGCCCTGGCCGCCGATGCGGATGTCCTGCACCACGCCAGCGTCGTCCAGGTCGAGGTAGACCACGATCTCGTCGCCGCAGAGCGGGTTGAACCCCTCGGTGCGGGTGGCCGGCGGGGCATCGAGCTCGCCCCGGTTCCGGGGGTTGCGGTAGTGGTCGAGGATGATCTCTCGGTAGAGATCCTCGAGTCCGGGCATGGTGCGGCCTCCGAGGGCGGTCAGAACGAGAAGAAGCTTGCCGCGTCGGCCAGCGCGTCGGCCAGCGCATCGACGTCGGCGTCGTCGTTGTAGACGTAGAACGAGGCGCGGGCCGTGGCGCCCACGCCCAGCACCTGCATCAGCGGCTTGGCGCAGTGGTGGCCGGGGCGCACGCACACGGCGTGCTCGTCGAGCACCTGCGACAGGTCGTGGGGGTGGACGCCCTCGAGGGCGAGCGACAGGACGCCGCCGCGCATCGCCGGCTCGGCGGGGCCGTGGATGGTGAGGGTGTCGCCGAAGCGCTCGGTGAGCGTGCGCATGGCGTACGCGGTGATCGAGACCTCGTGCTCGCGCACCGCCTCCATCCCCAGCGCGTCGAGGTAGTCGACCGCGGCGGCCAGCCCGATGATCTCGGCGATCGGCGGGGTGCCGGCCTCGAACTTGGCCGGAAGCGCGGCGGGGAGGAAGCCGTCGAGCGTGACGTTCAGGATCATCCCGCCCCCGCCCAGCCACGGCGGCATGGCCTCGAGCAGCTCCTCGCGGCCCCACAGCACCCCGACGCCGGTGGGTCCGAGCATCTTGTGGCCCGAGAAGGCCGCGAAGTCCACGCCGAGCTCGTCGAGGCGGGTGGGGAGGTGGGGCACGTACTGGCAGGCGTCGAGGCACACCAGCGCGCC
>JAGQSL010000228.1:1901-2807 GCA_020439525.1 Acidimicrobiales bacterium
CCCGGGCCGAGGTTGGCCCGGCCCCACGACTGGGCCACCAGGTTGAGCGCCTCGGTGGCGTTCTTGGTGAACAGCACCTCGGTCTCGGGCTTGGGGGCGCCGATGAAGCGGCCGATGCGGAGGCGGGCGGCCTCGAGGGCGTTGGTGGCCTTCTCGGCGATCTCGTACACGCCCCGGTGCACGTTGGCGTTGATCGTCTCGTAGTACTCCGACATCGCGTCGATCACGGCTCGGGGCTTCTGCGACGAGGCCGCCGAGTCGAGGAACACGATCGGGCGGCCCTTGACCTCCTGCTGGAGGATCGGGAAGTCGGCCTTGACCTTGGCGACGTCGAAGGGCTCGGTGGCGGTGGTCATCGTGGGCCCATCATGGCGCGACCGGCAGGCGCCAGGCCTCGTAGCCCTCGGTCTCGAGCTTGGTGGCGAGCGCCATGTCGCCCGACTCGACGATGCGCCCGTCGATCAGCAGGTGGACGTGGCTCGGCTGCAGCTCGTCGAGCAGGCGCTGGTAGTGGGTGACCACGAGCAGCCCGAGCTGGGGTCGATCCTTCTGCACCTCGCGCACGCCCTCGGCCACCACCCGCAGCGCGTCGATGTCGAGGCCCGAGTCGGTCTCGTCGAGGACGGCCAGCTCGGGCTCGAGGATCGCCATCTGCAGGATCTCGTTGCGCTTCTTCTCGCCGCCCGAGAAGCCCTCGTTGAGGTAGCGGTCGGCGAACGACGGGTCCATCGCCAGGCGCTCCATCCACTCCATGATCGACAGCCGCAGCTCGAGCATCGACAGGTCGATCCCCTTGCGGGCCGACAGGGCCTGGCGCAGGAAGTTGAGCACCGACACGCCCGGGATGGCCTGGGGGTACTGGAAGGCGAGGAAGATGCCGGCCTTGCCCCGGTCGTCGGGGCCCCA
>JAGQSL010000229.1:0-2789 GCA_020439525.1 Acidimicrobiales bacterium
GGCGCCAGAAGTTCGGATGGGGTGGCGGCGGCTGGCGGCGCGGACCGACGCAACTTCTGGAGCGACTGCGCCCCGCGCGGGCAGGTTGGCGCCAGAAGTTCGGATGGGGTGGTGGCGGCTGACAGCGCGGACCGACGCAACTTCTGGAGCGACCGCGCCCCGCGCGGGCAGGTTGGCGCCAGAAGTTCGGATGGGGTGGTGGCGGCAGGCGGCGCGGGCGTGGGAGGGCACCGATGAAGGCGCTGGTGTTCAAGCGCAAGCCGGGCAAGTACGTCGCCGCGGGCATCGCCGGGCGGCTCAGCGCGGGCAAGGGCGCGGCCGTCGGACCCCTCAGCCTGCGCGACGTCGACGAGCCCGAGCTGCCCACCGACGAGTGGGTGCGCCTGCGCCCCCGCCTGGCCGGGATCTGCGGCTCCGACCTCGCCACCATCGACGGCCACAGCAGCCGCTACTTCGAGCCGATCGTGAGCTTCCCCTTCACCCCCGGCCACGAGGTGGTGGGCGATCTCGACGACGGCACCCGAGCCGTGCTCATCCCCGTGCTCTCGTGCGTCACCCGCGGCATCGATCCGGTCTGCCCGGCCTGCGCCGCCGGCCGCACGAACCGCTGCGGGCGCATCGCCTACGGCCACCTCGAGCCCGGTCTCCAGACCGGCTTCTGCGCCGACACCGGTGGCGGCTGGTCGGGCGAGCTGGTGGCCCACCCGAGCCAGCTCCTCGCCGTACCCGACACCTTGACCGACGAGCAGGCCGTGATGGTCGAGCCCACCGCCTGCGCCGTGCACGCCGCCCGGGCGGTGCTCGGCGGCGGGACCGGCGACGCGCCGTCGACGATCGCCCTCCTCGGCAGCGGCACGCTCGGCCTGCTCACCCTCGCCGCCCTGCGAGCCGAGGGCAGCGACGCCCACGTGGTCGCCACCGGCAAGTACCCCCACCAGAAGGCGCTGGCCACCAGCCTCGGCGCCACCCAGGTCGCGTCGCCCGGCGAGCTGGGCCGGGTGGTGCGCCGCCTCACCGGCGCCTGGCTGTTCGACGATGCCAGCCCGCACCGCGGCCAGCTCTCCGATGGCGTCGACGTCGTGGTCGACTGCGTCGGCTCCGAGGCCAGCCTCACCCAGGCCCTCGAGGTCGTGGCCCCCGGCGGGCGGATCGTGGTGGTCGGCATGCCCGGCCACACCAGCCTCGACCTCACCGGCCTGTGGCACCGCGAGACGTCGATCGCCGGCTGCTACGCCTACACCCGCGACGACTTCGAGGCCGCCCTCGCCCTGGTGGCCGCCGCCGACCTCGGTCGCCTGGTGAGCGCCACCTATCCCCTCGCCCGCTACGAACAGGCCATCGAGCACGCCGCCAACGCGGGCGCTCGGGGTGCCGTCAAGGTCGCGTTCGACCTCCGCAAGAAGGACCGCCGCTGATGCCCCGTCCCGGATTCGTGCTCGACGTCGACAAGAGCACCCCACCCGTCCTGTTCCACCACGGGGAGGGCTTCCGCCTCGAGAAGCTGCCGGCCGACCGCAGCCGGGTGATCTACCCGGGCGAGCCGCTCGAGCCGCTCGACGACGTGAACGCCGCCATCCAGGAAGCGCTCCTGAACCCGGTGGGCGACAGCCAGCCCCTCCCGAGCCTGCTGACGCCGGGGATGAAGCTGACCATCGCCTTCGACGACGTGTCGCTCCCCCTCCCGCCGATGAAGCGCCCCGACATCCGCCAGCGGGTGATCGAAGCGGTGCTCGACATGGCGGCCGCCGCCGGCGTCGATGACGTCCACCTCATCGCCGCCCTGGCCCTGCACCGGCGCATGACCGAAGACGAGCTGCGCCACGCCGTCGGCGACCGCGTGTACGACGCCTTCGCCCCGCACGGCGCCCTCTACAACCACGACGCCGAAGACCCCGACAACCTCGCCTTCCTCGGCACCACGAAGCACGGCGAGGAGGTGGAGATCAACAAGCGGGCCGCCGAATCGGACCTGCTCGTCTACGTGAACATCAACATCGTGAGCATGGACGGCGGCCACAAGAGCACCGCGACCGGCCTGGCGAGCTACCGCTCCATCAAGCACCACCACAACGTGCACACCATGCAGCACTCGAAGAGCTTCATGGACCGCCACAGCTCGGAGCTCCACCACTCGAACTGGCGGATGGGCAAGGTCATCAAGGACGCCGGCGTGAAGGTGTTCCAGATCGAGACCACGATCAACAACGACACCTTCGGCCAGGAGGGCGCCATGTCCGTGCTCGCCAAGCGCGAGTGGGAGTGGAGCGCCAAGGACCGGGTCGCCTTCGTGGGCATGCAGCAGGGGCTCAAGCGCCTCTCGAGCAGCACCCGCCGCAAGATCTTCCAGAGCCACCGAGCTCCGTACGGGGTCACGTCGGTGACCGCCGGCGAGATCGAGGCCGTGCACGAGATCACCCTCCAGCACTGCTTCGACCAGCACCTCGTGGAGGTCGAGGGCCAGACCGACATCCTCACGATGGGGCTGCCCTACATCTGCCCCTACAACGTGAACTCGATCATGAACCCGATCCTGGTCATGTGCCTGGGCCTCGGGTACTTCTTCAACATGTACCGGGGCAAGCCCCTGGTGCGCGAGGGCGGCGTGCTGATCATGACGCACCCCACGCCGTGGGAGTTCCACCCGGTGCACCACCCGAGCTACATCGACTTCTTCGAGCAGGTGCTGTCCGAGACCACCGACCCGAAGGTGATCGAGGCCACCTACGAGCAGCAGTTCGCCGAGGACGAGTGGTACCGCCACCTGTACCGCACCAGCTACGCCTACCACG
>JAGQSL010000229.1:2855-16391 GCA_020439525.1 Acidimicrobiales bacterium
GTGATCATCGTGGGCGGCGACGTGCGGGCCGTGAAGCGCCTCGGGTTCAAGAGCGCCTCCACCCTCCAGGACGCCTTCGAGATGGCCGAGGACGTGGTCGGCCCCCGACCCACCATCACCCACCTGAAGAACCCGCCGATCGTCATGGCCGACGTGAAGTGAGCTGCTGACGATGGTCGATCGCAAGGGCGTGGAGAAGGCGGCCCGGGGGCTGCAGGCGGCGTGGGCGAAGGCGCCCTCGCCCCGCCAGCTCGCGGCCAAGGCCGAGTTCCCGCTGCGCGCCCCCACCGTGCCGCTCACCGTCGAGCCGCCGAAACCCGAGCAGAAGCTGCTCGGCGGGTACGACTCGGCGTGGGCCCGGAAGCTGCCGGCCCGCTACGCCCGGTTCTTCGCCACCGAGGGCCTGATGCGCCCGATCATCGCCGGGCTGGCCCAGCCCGAGCGCCGCGGGCTCGACCGCCTGGCCGACCTCGAGGGCGCCGCGATCTTCGCCGCCAACCACCACAGCCACCTCGACGCCGGGCTGCTGATCACCTCGCTCCCCGAGCCGCACCGCCACCAGGTGTTCGCGGCGGCGGCCGCCGACTACTTCTTCGACACCCGGGTGAAGGCCACGGCGTCGGCGCTGGTGCTCAACGCCATCCCGATCGAGCGCACGAAGGTGGGCCGACGCTCGGCCGACCAGGCCGCGGAGCTGCTCGACGACGGCTGGAGCATGGTGATCTTCCCCGAGGGCGGCCGCTCCCCCGACGGCTGGGGCCACCCCTTCCGGGGCGGCGCCGCCTACCTGGCCATCCGCTGCGGCGTGCCGGTGGTGCCCGTGCACCTGGCCGGCACGGGCCGCATCCTGCCGAAGGGCAAGAGCCGCCCGACGCCGGGTCGCACCGTCGTGACGTTCGGCGACCCGATCCTGCCCGCCGAGGGCGAGCGGTCACAGGCGCTCGCCGAGCGCATCGAGCGGGCCGTCGCCGCTCTGGCCGACGAAGCCACCTCGGACTGGTACGCCGCGCGCCGCCGGGCCGCGGCGGGCGAGACGCCGACGCTCACGGGCCCGCAGGCCGGGGCGTGGCGGCGCACCTGGGAGTTGACCGCCAACCGCAAGAAGCCCTCGACGACCTCGAAGCGCTGGCCCGAGCTCTAGCCCGCGCCGGTCAGGGCTCGGTGGTCGACGGCGCCGAGTCGATCGCCGCCCCGCCGCCCGCCCCGCCCTCGTCGGGCGCGAGCGTCGTGGTGGTCGCGCCCGCCGGCGGCGAGGTCGTCGTCGTGGTGCCCTCCACCAGCGGGCGACAGGCGTTCATCGCCTCGCGCACCTTGTCGGCGGGGTCGTCGGTGCGGTTCGGGTCGTCGACGGGGGCGCCACCGCCGCCGCGCTCGGCCAGCTCGGCGATCTGATCGTCGGAGAGGTTGTCGACGAGGGCGTCGGCCGCGCAGTCGGCCGCCTCCGCCGAGAAGCCCGAGGCCTGCAGGGAGCGGGCGATCTCGTCGCGACCGGGCGCCTCGGTGGAGCAGCCGGCGAGGAGCGCCAGGGCCACGGCCGCCCCGCCGAGCACGGCGCGTCGGAGCGGTCGGCGGCGGTCGGCGGCACGGTGCACGAGCGGCGAGGCTACCGGCCCGCTCAGCCCGGAGACGAGCAGGGGTCACCGCCGCACACGTCGATGATCGTGGCGTCCTGCACGAACGAGAGCACCAGGGCGAGCGCCTCGGGCACGTCCGAGAGCTTCCCGTGCGGGTCGTCGCCGCCTCGGTTCGGCAGGTTCTCGGTGGGCGGTGTCGGCGTGCCGAAGTCCCACATGACCAGGCCTGAACCCTCGGAGGGCAGCTCGATCGGCTCGATCCCCCAGAACGGCTCGACGTCGGCCGATCGGCCCTCGGCGAGGGTGGGCGCCCGCCGGCCGATCTGGAGGGTCCGAGCCAGCTTCTCGGTGGAGACGTTGGCCACCTGGTGGTCGCCGAACGCCTCGAGCAGCAGCACGTGCTTCGCCGGCACCCCCTCGAACGGGTCGCGGGTGAGGTGCTGGGCGTAGCCGGCGTTCTCGCCACGCTGCCAGAGCTGCTCGAGCAGGTCGAGCACGAGCGTCTGGTCGAGCTCGTCGGGGTAGTTGGCCTCGACCTGGGGGAAGAACTCGTCGAAGTCGATCGAGCGCCGCAGCAGCAGGTTGTAGCCCAGGCCGGGCACGGCGAGGATCACCTGCGTCCAGTCGTCGGTGAGCGAGGAGGCGACGCCACCCAAGATGCCGCCCTGGCTGGCGCCCAGGAGGGCCACCTGGTCGGTGTCGATGGTGGGCCGGCCCTCGGCGTCCTGGAAGGCCGGGTCGCTGGCGAAGCCGTCCGGGCTGCGCAGCAGCCGCCCGAGCAGCAGGAACGTCAGGTGGCCCTGCTGGAGGCGGTCCGGGACCGTGCGGAACTCGCTGAGGTCGCTGAAGGACTCGACGATCGGGCCGACGTCCGCGGCCGACATGCCGAGGTAGTCGAGCCCGCAGAACGAGATCCCCGCCGACGCGCCCACCAGGCCGATGTCGAGCGTCTGCTGGCGGGTGCCGAGCAGGCCGTGCCCGTAGATGATGGTCCCGGCCGGCTCCTCGGCCGTGGCCGCCGCGGGCAGGGTGCAGAAGAAGTCGACGGTCATCGTCCCGTCGGCCGTGGGGATGCCGTCGGGGTCGCCGTCGTTCGCCAGGACCGTGCCGGGCCCGCCGTCGCCGGTGAGGTACTTCGGGGCCTCGAACGTGCCCTGCACGATGCGCGCCGCGCCCGACGCCTCGTCGGAGGTCACCTCGAACGGCGGGGCCCCGTCGTCGCCGAGACCGGCGCGGGCTTCGGACCACATCGATCGCAGTCGCCCGGAGATGCTGTCGGCCGAGCCCACCGTGAAGCCCCACGCCACGTCGAGCGACGTCCGATCGACGCCCGCGGCCTCGAGGGCCTCGAGGACGAAGGCCGCTTCGGCGTCGGGGGCCTCGACGCGCTCGGCGAACGCCGGCGACGGGTCGATCTCGGCGCCGGTGCCGTCGACGAGGTCGCGCAGGCCGACCACGAAGCGGTGGCCCTCGGCGAGCGCCGCCGCGGGCTGCACGAGCAGCGCCTGCTTCGCAGGATCCTCGGCGTTGGCGTCGAGCTCGGCCCATGCCGCGACGCGGTCGCCCGTCGTGGCATCGACCAGCACGAGCGCGCTGTCGTCGTCGAGCGACGCGCCGATGTCGGTCACGGGCGGCAGGCCCGACCGCACCGGATCGACGCCGGGCACCACCGTGATGAGCGACGACGCCGGCGCGAAGCCGTCGTTGCGGTCCCATTCGGCAGGGTCGATCGGCGCGCCCTCCACGTTGGCCGGCATGCCATCGGCGGGGAGGTCGAGGCGGCGCCCGGTGGAGGTCGACGGATCCGCCCGGGTGAACCGGTCGTTGGGCCAGGGCAGCAGGCAGGTGGCCGGATCGGCCTCGTCGCAGGAGCCGGTGCCAGCTGCCTCCTCGGTCGCCGCCGCCGTGGTCGTCGTGTCCCCGCCGGCGTCGCCGCCATCGCTGTCGCTCGTGCACCCCGCAGCCAGCAGGCCCAGCACGGCCAGCACCACCCACATCCGTCGCGCCACGTCGGCCCTCCCCGTTCCCCTCGTCCGATGGTAGGCCGACCGTCGGCGACGGGCGTCGACCGCCGACCGGCCCCGCTAGGTTCCCGCACCGTGAGCAGCGCGATGAGGGGCCTCGCCCCGTGGGTGGTGGGGCTGGCGATCGTGGGCGGCGTGGCTGCGTGCAGCTCCGACAGCAGCGACGGTGGGGGCGGTGACGGTGGGGTGGCCCGCCCACCGGGCGCGGCGCTCTTCGAGGCCAACTGCGCCAGCTGCCACGGCGCCGACGGCAGCGGCGGCCAGGCGCCGGCGATCGGCGCCGGGCTCGCCGCCGCCAAGTACGACGCCGCCCAGATCGCCGGGTTCGTACGCGACGGCAAGGGGGCCATGCCGGCGCTCGGGGACCGGCTGAGCGCCACCGAGATCGACCAGGTCGTGGCCTACGTGCGCGCCGACCTCGGCAACGAGCCCGACGAGACCACGACGACCGTGGCGTCGACAGGCGATCGCGGCGACCTGTCGGGCCTGCCTCCCGAGCTGGCCGATGCCGACGGCGACTGGCCGACGGCGAACGGCGACCTGGGCGCCACCCGTGCGGTGCTCGACTCGCCCATCACCTCCGAGACCGTCGACCGCCTCGAGCTGGCCTGGTCCTACGAGGCACCCGGGGGCGGGACGTTCGGCAACTTCACCACGACGCCGCTCGTGATCGACGACACCGTGTACATCGGCGACCTCACCACCCGCGTCCGAGCCATCGACCGCGAGACGGGCGAGGAGCGCTTCGTGGCCGGCGACGACGCCGCCATCTTCGGCCCCACCGGCGTGGGCGCCGGCTACGGGCGGCTCTACGGCACCAAGGCCGACGACGACGGCCGCGGCGCGGTGGTCGTCGCCTACGACGCCACCGACGGCGAGGAGCTGTGGGCCACCGACGTGGGCGGCAACGGCAGCGACGTCAACGTGCAGCCCGTGGTCTACGACGGACTGGTGATCGCCTCGACGTCGGGCTACGGCGGCGGCAGCCGGGCCACCATCTACGCCCTCGACGCCGAGACCGGGGCCATCGTCTGGGACTTCCCGGTCGTCGAGGACGACGGCCTCTGGGGCAACCCGCAGCTCAACAGCGGCGGCGGCGTCTGGTACCCGCCCACCATCGACACCGAGCGGGGCCTCGCCTACTTCGGCACCGGGAACCCGTACCCCTTCCCGGGCGCGACGGGGTTCCCGAACGGCTCGAGCCGCCCCGGCGACAACCGCTGGACCGACTCGATCGTCGCCCTCGACCTCGCGACCGGCGAGCTGGCCTGGGGCCACCAGCTCATCGCCCACGACATCTTCGACCGCGACGCCATGATCACCGGCCGGGTCGACGTGGAGGTCGACGGGGACGAACGCTCCCTCGCCATCTCCACCGGCAAGCTCGGCCTGGTGACCGCGCTCGATGCGGACACGGGCGAGGAGGTCTGGCAGACGTCGGTGGGCACCCACGACAACGACGAGCTGACCGAGATCGACGGTCCCACGCTCGTCTACCCGGGCTCGCTGGGCGGCGTGCAGACGCCGATCGCCATTGCAGACGGGACGATCTACGCGTGCGTGATGAACGCGCCGACGCAGTACGAGGGCCCCGAGGAGACGAGCTACGGCTTCACCGTGCAGCTCGGCACGGCCGACAGCCAGCTCGTGGCCATCGATGCGGCCACCGGCGACATCGAGTGGGACGTCTCCCTCGACGGCGACGCCTTCGGCGGCGCCACGGTGTCGGGCGACCTGGTGTTCACCTCGACCTTCGGTGGCACGATCCTCGCCATCGATCGGGCGTCGGGCGAGACGGTGTGGTCCTACGATGCGCCCGGCGGCATCAACGGCTGGCCCGCGGTGGCCGGCGACGAGCTGTTCGTCCCGGTCGGCACGTCGGATCCGCCCCAGCTGCTCGCCTTCCGCCTCGCCGAGGACTGACATGACGGCCACCACCCAGCGCAACGCGCCGACCTTCGACGAGCTCGAGCGCTACCGCGGCGAGCTCACCGGGTACTGCTACCGGATGCTCGGCGCGTCGTCGGAGGCCGAGGACGCCGTGCAGGAGACCCTCACCAAGGCCTGGCGCAACCTCGACCGGTTCGAGGGTCGGTCGTCGCTGCGCACCTGGCTCTACCGCATCGCCAGCAACACCTGCTTCGACATGACCGGCGCCGTGCAGCGGCGGGCCCGGCCGATGGACCTCTCCCAGCCGTGGTCGCTCGACGGCTCGTTCGGCGAGATCCTGCCGGAGGCCACCTGGATCCAGCCGGTGCCCGGCGCGTCGATGAGCACCTCGACCTGGGGCGCCGAGCCGTCGGCTGCGGTCGAGGATCGCGAATCCCTCCGCCTCGCCTTCATCGCCGCCCTGCAGTTCCTCCCACCCAAGCAGCGGGCCACCCTCATCCTCCGCGAGGTGCTGCAGTGGCCGGCCGCCGAGGTGGCCGACCTGCTCGACACGACGGTCGCCTCGGTCAACTCGGCCCTCCAACGGGCCCGGGCCACCCTCGACGAGCGGACCGATGCCGCCGGAGCCCCGGGGCCGATCCGCGCCTCGAGCCTCGACGAGGAGCTGCTCGAGCGCTACCTCGATGCCTTCCAGCGCTACGACATCGACGCCCTCACCCACCTGATCCACGAGGATGCGGTGCAGTCCATGCCGCCCTACGAGCTGTGGCTGCGCGGCCGGGACGACATCTTCGCCTGGTGGCTGGGGCCCGGCGCCGGTTGCCGCGGATCGACGCTCCTGCCCACCTGGGCCAACGGCAGCCCTGCGTTCGGCCAGTACAAGCCGAGCGGGCCCGATGGCCGCCTCGAGCCCTGGGCGCTGATCGTCGTCGAGGTCAGCGGCGACCGCATCGCCGAGATGACCTTCTTCCTCGACACGGCCACGCTGTTCCCGCTCTTCGGCCTTCCAGACCACCCCGACGACCGGGCCTGAGCGCGACGGCTCAACTTCGGTGCGCTCGTGCCGATGGGCGCGCGTGATCGACCCCAAGGAGAAGCGCATCGGGCGCCGACGGAACATCCCGTCGCTGCCGATGACCTGGTGCTCGAACCCTCGGCGAGCCCCACGCTGTCGTGATGACAAGCGCGTCGACGGCCGCATCGTCGAGGTGTCGGTCACGGGCGCCGGCATCATCGCCACGACCCTCAAGAAGGCGAGCGTGGGCGACACGGTGGTCATCCACTGCCTCGACCACATCTGCCCGGTGGTCATCCGCCGCATCGAGCTCGACCTGTACCCGGGCGAGAGCTACTACGGCGTCGAGCTCCTCGACGGGGCCGGATCGCTGGCCGACGAGCTGCGCCGCCGGTTCCTCGACAGTGCGCCGGGCGCCGCCCTCCCCGACTTCCTCAGCCGCTGAGCGGTCGGGCTCATCGCGCCCGCATCCGGTTGTTGCGCGCCTGGTGCTCGACCTCGGCCAGCCCGAGGTGCTCCAGCAGTGGCGGGATGTACATGCCGAAGCGGCCGCGGAGGCCCTTCTTGCGCCCGTACCACCCACCCACGGGGTTGTCGGGCGATCGTCCCCACGCCTCGACGGTGCCGTCCTTGGCTGGCTTCTGCTCGTCGGCCGACCCGAGGGGGACCCAGTCGCCGGCGGCGACGAGCATGGCGTGCAGGTCCTCGATACAGCGCGCGTCGTAGAGCAGGATGGTCTTGCCCACCGTGCACACGAGCACGTCGATGCCCTCGCGCACGTCGCGGTGGAGCGTGTAGGTGGAGCTGAGCGGTGGCGTCTGCAGCACCCAGGGGTCGTCGGGCGTGCCGGTGCCGCTGCTGGTCGGTTCGGTCATGGGGCCTCCCTCGGGCCGGTGGTCGCGTCGGTGTCGAGCAGCGCGCGGAAGGGCGCGGTGACCGCAGCCCAGCCGCCGGCGGTCCGTTCCCGGCGGGGCGGACCGGCCTCGCCGAGCGCCTCCCAGCCCCGCTGCTCGATGCGGACGGCCGTGCCGGCGTCGGTGCCCGTGAAGGTGACCTCGACGGTGGTCGCCTCCTCGGGCGCGAAGAACAGGTGCCAGCGGTAGACGAGGCGCGCCGGCGGCTCCCAGACCTCGACCGTGCCCCACGGGTGCTCGCGCCCGTCGGCACCGACCTCGTAGATGCGCCCGCCGGCTCGGGGCTCGAACTCGATCCGTGCCGGATCGCCGCTGATCGTGTGCGCCTTGGGCCACCAGGTGGCGGTCCGGGCCACCCACGCGCCGAAGGCGCGGGCCGGCTCGGCGCGGACCTCGAGCTCGACGACCAGCGGGGCGATCGGGTCAACCACCTTCGTCGCCACCCAGGTCGTCACCGAGGTTGTCAGCCACCACGGCGAAGCGCGCCGCGGCGCCCGACCACACCTCGGCGAAGAACGCGGCGACCGCCTCCACGCCCTCGGCCCGCAGCGCGTACACGTGGCGGGTTCCCTGGCGCTCCTCGGACACGAGCTGCGCGCCCTTGAGCAGGCGCAGGTGGCGCGACACGGCGGGACGGCTCACCGGCAGCTCGTCGGCGATGGCCTGCACCGACCTCGGCCCACCCCCGAGCACCTCGAGGATCGCTCGCCGAGTGGGGTCGCCGAGGGCGTCGAGCACCGCCTCCGCCCCTGCGCTCCCGGCCCGATCCACGCCGCAACCGTAACACGCGGGTTACGGTTGCGGCGGGCCGTCGCGTCAGGCGGTCGGATCGCTCGGCGGGTCGGGCGGCGATCCTGCGACGGCGGCGTCGTCCTGGTACATCGCCCGCTGCTGGCGATCCCAGTTGTTGAAGACCCGAGGGATGAGCAGGCCGAACCAGAGCCCGGCGAAGATCATGACGCCGGCCCCGGCGTAGACGATCGGCTCGTCGACCGACCCCGAGATCTCGTTGTCGACGCGGCGGTCCGACCAGCTGACGATCTCGGCGAGGCTGTGGTCGAGCGCCCACTGGCGATGGTCGGTCTGCATCAGGATCAGGGTGCCGACGCCGTAGGCGAGCATCAGCAGCCCCACGATCCGGAACACCGTCGCGGCCCTCATCTTCCCCACGGCCCCATGTTCGCACGACGATCGCCCCGTAGCCTCGGATCCGTGCCCGCCGCCTCGCCCACCGGACCCGCACTCGATCTGGTGGTGGGGCGCGCCGAGGTCCTGGGCGGCGTACCCATCGCCCGGCTCCTCCCCCGTCGGCCCCGGCGCACCGTCGGCGCCTGGTGCTTCCTCGATCTCATGGGCCCCACCGACGTCGCCCTGGCCGTCGGCCCCCACCCCCACATCGGCCTGCAGACGGTCACCTGGCTGCTCGAGGGCGAGGTCGTGCACCGCGACAGCCTGAGCGTCGAGCAGCCGATCCGGCCGGGGCAGCTCAACCTCATGACGGCGGGCCACGGCGTCGCCCACGCCGAGGAGGGCGTGGGCGGGCCCTTGCGCGGCGCCCAGCTCTGGGTGGCGCAGCCCGAGGGCACCCGCCACGGGCCGGCGGCGTTCGAGCACCACGAGGACCTCCCGCGCGCCGAGGTCGGCACCACGGCGATCACGGTGCTGGTAGGCGAGATCGCCGGCGCCCACTCCCCCGCCCGGCACGACACGCCCCTGGTGGGCGCTGAGCTGCGACTCCGAGCGGGGCGGACCGAGCTCCCCCTCGATCCCTCCTTCGAGCACGCCATCGCCGTGCTCGACGGCGGCGTGGTCGCGGCGGGCCGGGCCGTCGACGCCGGGCAGCTGCTGCACCTCGGCGACGGTCGTTCGTCCGTCGAGCTGTCCGCCGACCAGCCGGCGGTCGCGCTCCTCATCGGCGGCGAACCGCTCGGCGAAGGGCTGGCGATGTGGTGGAACTTCGTCGGCCGCTCCCGCCAGGAGCTCGACGAGGCGGGCCGTGCCTGGGAAGCCCGCAGCGAGCGCTTCGGCGCGGTCGCCTCGTCGCTCGCCCGGGTCCCGGTGCCGGCCCGCTGAGCGTCTCGCCCCGATCGACCAGGATGGCGCGATGGGCATCTACCGCGAACAGGTCCTCCCCCGACTCGTCGAGGTGGCGTGCGGCGGCGCGCAGATGGAGCGGTGGCGGGCGCACGCCGCCGACGGACTGACCGGCACGATCGTGGAGATCGGCTTCGGCTCGGGCCTGAACGTCCCCATCTACCCGGCCGAGGTGACCGAGGTGCTCGCCGTCGAGCCGGCGCTCGTGGCCCGCGACCGCGCCGCCGGCCGCATCGCGGCGAGCCACGCCGAGGTGCGCCACGTCGGGCTCGACGGCCAGCGGCTCCCCATCGACGACGATGCCTGCGACGGGGCGCTGTCCACGTTCACCCTCTGCACCATCCCCGACGTCGAGGCCGCCCTCGCCGAGCTCGTCCGGGTCCTCAAGCCCGGCGCACCGTTCCACGTGCTCGAGCACGGCCTCGCCCCCGACCCCGGAGTGGCCCGGTGGCAGCAGCGGCTCGAGCCGATCCAGCGGCGGGTCGCCGACGGCTGCCACCTCACCAGGGATCCGGTCGCCCTGCTCGAAGGAGCCGGGTTCACCGTCGTCGAGCACCGCAGCGGGTACGCCCGAGGGCCGAAGCCCTACACCTACATCACGACCGCCAAGGCCACGGCGCCGAGCTGACGGCGAGGTGACCTTCGCCCCTGCCATCGGCCGCGAGATGGTCGTAGACGGGAGCCAGAGGCACCCGACGAGGAGGTCGGCGATGAACGTGACGGTCGACGAGCTGATGCAGGCCCCGGTGATGACCATCACCAAGCACGAGACGGTGGGCCACGCCCGCACGCTCATGGCCGACCACCACGTGTCGGCCCTGCCCGTGGTGGGGCCCGACGGCGCACCCCTCGGCATCGTCACCGCCACCGACCTGCTCGATGGCCACGGCCATCCCGACGGCGCCCCGGTGAGCCAGGTGATGTCGACGTCGACCTACACGGTGCCCCGTCGAGAGGGCCCCCACGTGGCGGCGAGGATCATGCGCAACCACCACCTGCACCACGTCGTCGTGGTCGACGACCACCGCGTGGTGGGGATGGTCAGCTCGTTCGACCTGCTGAAGCTGGTGGAGGACCACCGCTACGTCGCCAAGGGCGCACCGACCCCGGCACGCCAGGCCGGCGGGCGCCGCTAGCTACTCGCCTTCGTCCCATCCGGCGGCCACCATGTCGTCCATGGCGCCGCCGTCGAGCACATCGAGGCCGAGGTCGCGCATCTGGGCGGCCGCCTGGGCCGAGCGGTTGCCGCTGCGGCAGTAGACGACGTAGGCGCCGTCGGCGTCGAGCTCGGCGATCCGGTCGGTGAAGTCGGCATCGGCGAGGCCGATCCGCTCGGCGCCCAAGATGTGGCCCTCGTCGAACTCCTCGGGGGTGCGCACGTCGATCACCGTTCGGCCCTCCTCGAAGGCGATCGCCGCCGAGGCCTCGCCCGGCGCGGGCGAATCGGTCGCCGCAGCGTCGGGGGCAGCCGACCCGTCCGATCCGTCGGAGCTGCACGCGGCGAGCGGCAGGACCACGGCGGCGAGCAGGGCGATGGCGAGGGCGATCGGGCGCTTCATACCCGGGAGGGTATCGGTTCAGGCGGTGGCCGGCACCCCGTACCGGGCGTAGATCCGGTCGCGCTTGCGGGGATCGACGTTGACCCGGGTGATGTCGCCGTCGTACACGGCGAGCACCTTGGGGTCCATCACCCGGCGCCACAGCGGCGTGCAGTAGGCGAGGCCGATCATGGTGCCGTACCCCGACGGCAGCTGCGGGGCCTCGTCGAAGGTGCGCAGCACCTGGTAGCGGCGGGTCGGGTTGGCGTGGTGGTCGGAGTGGCGCTCGAGGCCGTACAGGAGGAGGTTGGTGGCGATGTGGTCGCTGTTCCAGCTGTGCTCGGGGCGGACCCGCTCGTAGCGACCATCGGGGCGCTGCTCGCGCTGCAGGCCGTAGTGCTCGAGGTAGTTGACGACCTCGAGCAGCGAGAAGCCGAACACCGCCTGCACCACGAGGAACGGGATCATCCGGGGGCCGAAGGCGACGACCACGCCGCCGAAGAGCAGCACCGACATCGCCCACGCGTTCAGCACGTCGTTGTCCCATCGCCACGGGCCCTTGCCCTGGAACGCCAGGCGCTTGCGCTCGAGCTCCCAGCCCGAGCGCGCCGCGCCGACCACCGACCGGGGGAAGAACGCCCAGAACGACTCGCCGAAGCGGGCGCTGGCAGGATCCTCGGGGGTGGCGACCCGCACGTGGTGGCCCCGGTTGTGCTCGATCTCGAAGTGCCCGTAGCCGGTCTGGGCGAGCACGACCTTGGCCCACCAGCGCTCGATGCGAGCCTTCTTGTGGCCGAGCTCGTGGGCGTTGGCGATGCCGATCCCGCCGACCGTGCCGACCGTGAGGGCGAGGCCCAGCTCGGCGAACCAGCTCAGGTCGTGGCTCGCCACGTACCAGCACGCCCAGAAGAACCCGAGGTACTGCAGCGGCGCGTAGAGGTACGTGAGGTAGCGGTACCAGCGGTCACGCTCCATGGCCTCCTCGGCCCACTCCGGGGCGTTCTCCTTCTGGGTGCCGATGAGGGTGTCGACGATCGGGATGAGCACGAGGACCCAGATGGGCCCGAGGTACCAGAGCAGGTCGATGCCCCAGCGCTCCACCTCGCGCCGCGCCCCGAAGGTGAGCAGGGGGACCACGAGCGAGAGCAGGTACAGCGGCTTCCGGCGGTCGCGGTAGGTCTGGACCTCGCCGTCGACGGTGGCGGTGATGGCGGCCATGGGATCTCCTCGGCGCTCAGGGCGCGGGACGGGGGGTGGGCAGGGCGGGGTGCTCGGGCCCGGGTGCGGCGACCACGCCGGCGACGACGGCGTGCGAGAGCACGCGGGCGACGACGGCGGGATCCTGGGCGGGGGGCCGGGCGGCGTAGCTGACGAGCATGCGGCTGAGCAGGTCGGCCCCGGCCCGGGCCTGCTCCTCGCCCAGTTCGGGCAGGCGGGCTTCGAGCATCTGGCGGGCCACCAGCTCGACCGCGTCGAGCACCGAGCCGGAGCCCTCCACCAGCAGGGGGAGCAGGGCCTCGGGCTCGGTGGCCAGGAGCCGGTCGAGCAGCGGGTGGCCTCGGAGCAGCTCGAGGGCGCGCACGATGGCCGCCTCGAGCGAGTCGAGGGGGTCCTCGTGCACCTCGGCAGCGGCGATGATGCCCTCGACCATGCGGCCCGCCTCGCGCAGCACGGTCTGGGCCACAAGGTCCTCGCGAGAGGTGAAGTGCTTGTACAGCGTCTGGCGCGACAGGCCGGCGCGCTTGGCCACGTCGCCCACCGAGAGGCGGCTCAGGCCGTGGAGGGCGGCCACCTCGAGGGCGGCGTCGAGCAGGCGCTCCTGCGCGGGGGCTTCGGTGGCGGGCACGGTGACAGGGTAACACCCAGCGTCATCTTGTCAACCAATGCGGGGGCGACGTCGGTCACCCCGGTCGAGCGAGCGCAGGATCCGGCGCAGGGCGTCGGTCAGGTGCTCGGTGCCGGCCGCGGCGCCGGTCGATGCCACCAGGTCCTCGGCCGCCGCGGCCACCTGGGCCTTCGTCGTGCGGACCACCTCGGGGTCCCGCTCCGCGAGGCCGGCCGCCAGGGCGCGCACCTCGGCGGCCAGGTCGACCGCCGGCACCACCCGGTCGGCCAGGCCGAGGCGCAGGGCCTCCTCGGCGCGCACCCGCCGACACGTGAGGATCAGGTCGATGGCCCGGCTGGCCCCCACGGTGCGCACGAGCAGCGGCACCCCGCTCCAGGCGAGCGGCAGGCCGAGTTCGGCCTCGGGCAACGAGCACCAGGCGTCGTCGGCCAGCACCCGCAGGTCGCACGCCAGCGCCAGCACGAGGCCCCCACCCACGCAGGGGCCCTGGATCGACGCCACGGTGAGCGCCCGCATCGTGCGGATCGCCTCGGCCATCTCGGCGCCGAGATCGGGGGTGGGCTTGGACCCTCGCACGGGTGCCCCGCCGAGCTCGGCCCGGTCGAACCCGGCCGAGAACGCCCGCCCTTCGCCGGTCACGA
>JAGQSL010000229.1:16403-16705 GCA_020439525.1 Acidimicrobiales bacterium
TCGGTCCGGTCGAACCAGCGGGCCGCCGCGGTCAGCTCCTCGAGCACGGGCGTGCCCATCGGGTTCAGGCGATCGGGCTGGGCGAGCACGAGCCGCCCGATCCGCCCATCGAGCTCGGTGCGGACGAAGCGCAGGTCGGGTGGCGTGGTCACCACCGCATCCTGCCCGCGCCGCCGGGGACGATGTGCGAACGTGACCGCTCCGCCGAGCACACCCGAGGGGACCCGTGGACCGCGACGAGCTGCTGCACCGCTTCGACCTGACCGACCGCGTCGCCATCGTCACCGGTGGCAGCCGGGGGA
>JAGQSL010000230.1 GCA_020439525.1 Acidimicrobiales bacterium
GCGGGTCGCGGTTGTGGGCCAGGGCATCGAGGTGGCGCCCCTGGTGGCCGCCCAAGATGGCGGTGAGCGCGCCGGGGCCCACCGTGGCCACGTCGGCCACGGTGCGCAGGCCCCGCTCGTGGAGCTTGCGCTCGGTGACCGCGCCCACGCCCCAGAGCCGCCGGATGGGCAGCGGGTGGAGGAACTCCAGCTCCCGGTCGGGCTCCACCAAGAGCAGCCCGTCGGGCTTGGCCACCCCGCTCGCCACCTTGGCCAAGAACTTGGTGCGCGCCACGCCGACGGTGATGGCCAACCCGACCTCGTCGCGCACCTCCTCGCGGAGCCGCCGGGCGATGGCGACGGGCTCGCCCACCAAGCGCCGGAGGCCGCCCACGTCGAGGAACGCCTCGTCGATCGACAGGCCCTCCACCAGCGGCGTGGTCCGCTCGAAGATGGCGAACACGGCCCGGCTGGCCTCGACGTAGGCCTCGAAGCGGGGGGCGACGACCACGGCATCGGGGCAGCGCTCGAGCGCCTGGCGGCCGCCCATGGCCGTGGCCACCCCGCGCGCCTTGGCCTCGTAGCTCGCGGCCAGCACCACCCCGCCGCCGACGATCACCGGCCGACCGCGCAGCGACGGGTCGTCGCGCTGGTGCACCGAGGCGTAGAACGCGTCCAGGTCGGCGTGGAGGATGGTGGCGCCCGACATCGAACACATGTTCGCACCCCTGGCCGCGGCCTGCACGGGCGACCGCCGTACGCTCGGGGCGATGCCCAGCGCCTCCCCCGTCGAGCTCACCCCGGCCCAGCGCCGCACCCTCGACGTCCTCGGCGCGGCCGGCGCCGCTCGGCCGGTGTTCCCCGAGGGCATCGGGGCCCGCCTGCGCGCCGAGCTCGAGGCCGGGCTGGCGGAGGTGGTCGACGACCTGGCGCCCGACGAGGTGCTCGCCATCTCCAAGCACAAGCTGGCCCAGGTGCACGCCTGCGAGGCCCGGCTGCTGGCCGAGGAGGCCGACGACGCGTTCGAGGTCACCATCCCGATCGCCCGGGGCACGGTGGCCCACAAGGCGGTGGAGCTCGGCATCCACTGGCGGGGCGAGCCCCTCCCGCTCGTGCTGGTCGACGAGGCCATGGCGAGCCTGGCGGCCACCGACCACTGGCTCACCGACTTCCTCCAGACCTGCACCGAGGCCGAGCGCGCCGAGCTGCGCTCCACGGCGAGCGATCGGGTGGCGAAGTTCTTCGAGTGCTTCCCGCCCCTCGAGGCCCGCTGGCGCCCGGTGACCGAGAGCAACCAGATCGTGGAGCTCTGCGGTGGGCGGGTGCGGCTGCGGGGCAAGGTCGACCTCACCTTGGGGTCGCCTCGGGGGATGCAGGCCGGCAAGGTCGTCATCGACCTCAAGACCGGCGCCCCCTCGCCGCTGCACCGCGACGACCTGCGCTTCTACGCCCTGCTCGACGCCGTGCGCCTCGGCACGCCGCCGCGCCTGGTGGCCAGCTTCTACCTCGATCTGGCCGAGGCCCGCACCGAGGAGGTCACCGAAGGCGTCCTCGAGGCCACCGTGGCGCGCACGGTCGACGGCGTCCGCCGCCTCGCCGCGCTGCGGGCGGGCACCACCGCACCCGTGCACCGGCCCAGCCCGGCCTGCCGGTGGTGCCTCGCCATCGAGGCGTGCGAGGTGGGGCGCCGCTGGCTCGCCGACGACGGGTGGGACGACCTCGTCGGCGACGCCGATGAGCCCTGACCCGGCCCGAAGCGCCTTGGGAGCGCCCGGCGGAGCGCCGGTAGCCTGGCGCCATGGCCGCGGACGAGGGACCCGAGCCGGCACCGCCGGCCCGCACCCAGACCGCCGAGATCGTCCCCCTCCGGCTGCCGCCGGTGGCCGATGAGCCGGCCCCCGAGCCCCTGCCCGACCCCCGCACCGGCGACGTCGACGAGTGGGGCCGCTCCGAGCGGGTCCGGTCCTTCGTGCGCCAGGCCTACGACCCGATGTACCGGCGCTGGTTTCGCGCCGAGTGGGAGGGGCTCGACAAGATCCCCACCGAGGGCGGTGCCCTGCTCGTGGCCAACCACGCCGGCGCCATCCCATCGGACGCGCCGACGATCATGCACGGCGTCGAGGTCGAGCTGGACCGCCCGGTGTACGGGCTCGCCGACCACTTCTTCAAGAGCATGCCGGTGCTCGGGACGCTGTGGTCGCGCACCGGCGGCGTCGTGGCCCACCCCGACAACGCCTACCGGCTCCTGCGCGAGCAGCAGCAGCTCGTCCTGGTGTTCCCCGAGGGCTCGAAGGGGCCGGGCAAGACCTACAACGAGCGCTACCGCCTGCGCCGGTTCGGGCGGGGCGGGTTCGTGGAGATCGCCATGCGTGCCGGGGTCCCGATCATCCCCATCGCGGTGGTGGGTGCCGAGGAGTCCATGCCGATCCTCTTTAAGGTCCCCTCGATCGCCAAGGCGCTCGGCGCCCCGTACTTCCCGGTGACCGCCAACATGGCGCTCGGCCCGGTGGGCGCCTTCGTGCACTTCCCGGCCAAGTTCAAGCTGCGGGTGCTCGACCCGGTCACCTTCGACGACGTCGAGCCCGACCAGCCCCGCTACTCGCGCAGCCGGATCATGGACGAGTCCGAGGCCATCCGCCAGCAGATCCAAGAGGCGCTCTTCGACATGCTCCGCCAGCGCCGCTCGGTCTGGTTCGGGTAGGCGGCGATGCCCAAGCGCGTCCTCATCACCGGCCTCTCGACGTACTGGGGCGGCCGGGTGGCCCAGGCCCTCGAGGCCGACCCCGACGTCGAGGTCATCATCGGGCTCGACACCCGCGAGCCGAAGGTCAAGCTCGAGCGCACCGAGTACGTGCGCTCCGACGAGAACTACTCGATCCTCAGCCGCATCGTCCGGGCCACGGGCGTCGACACGATCGCCCACACGTTCCTCGTCGTCGACAGCACCCAGATGTCGTCGCGGGCGATGCACGAGATCAACGTGATCGGGACCATGAACCTCTTCGCGGCGGCGTCGGCGGCGGGCAGCACGGTGCGCAAGGTCGTGGTGAAGTCCGCCGCGCTGGTCTACGGCTCCTCGCCGAAGGACCCGTACTGGTTCCGCGAGACCGACCGCCGGGTCGCCCCGGTGCGGACCAAGGTCGAGCGCAGCCTCCTCGAGGTCGAGAGCTACGTGCGCGACTTCGCCCGCGACAACCCCCACGTGTGCCTGAGCCTGCTGCGGTTCTCGAACGTCATCGGGCCCGACATCTCGACCCCGCTCATGAACGCCCTGCAGCTGCCGCTCGTACCGAAGGTGGCCGGGTTCGACCCGCGCTTCCAGCTGGTGCACGAGGACGACGTCGTGGCGGCGCTCCTCTTCGCGCTCGCCCACGAGGTCCCCGGCATCTACAACGTGGCGGGCGACGGGATGCTCCCGTGGAGCGAGATCATGGCCATCGCCGGCAAGCGCGGCATCCCGATGCCCCCGTTCGGCATCGGCATGGCCACCGACCCGCTGCGGCGCCTCGGGCTCGTGAACCTCGCGCCCGAGCTGATCGACCTGCTCCGCTACGGCCGCGGCATCGACAACCGAGCGTTCAAGCAGGCCGGCTTCGAGTACCAGTACACGACCGCGGGCGCGGTCGAGGCCTGGGTGCAGTCCCAGCGCCTCGCCAAGACCGTGGGCACGAAGGCGTTCGACTACCGCTACGAAGAGGACGTGGAGAAGTTCTTCCGCCACTCCCCTGCCGTGATCCGCGAGCACTCCGACCAGGCGTGACCGTGGCCGCGATCCGCACGGAGGTGATCGACGGCGTCGGCCTGGTCACCTTGGCCGCGCCCGAGCGCCGCAACGCCTTCGACCTCGCGATGTGCGACGAGGTCGTCCGCGCGCTCGACGACCTCGAGGCCGACGCCGCGGTCGGGGCCATCGTCGTCACCGGCGAGGGCACGGCGTTCTGCGCCGGGGCCGACCTGTCGCACCTCGGCTCGTCGCACCGCGACGGGTTGCTGGCCGTCTACGAGGGGTTCTTGCGCTTCGCCCGCTCGCCGCTGCCCACCATCGCCGCGGTCAACGGCCCGGCGGTCGGGGCGGGCATGAACCTCGCGCTCGCGTGCGACGTCAGGCTCGCTGGCGAGTCGGCGCGCTTCGACACCCGGTTCCTGCAGCTGGGCATCCACCCGGGCGGCGGCCACACCTGGATGCTCCAGCGCATCGCCGGGCCCCAGGCAACGGCTGCCACCGTGCTGTTCGGCGAGGTGCTCGACGGGGCGGAGGCGGCCCGCACCGGCGTCGCGTGGCGCTGCGTGCCCGACGACCACCTCGTGCCCACCGCGCTGGCGATGGCCGCTCGAGCCGCGGCCGCACCGCGCGAGCTGGTGGAGCGGGTGAAGGCCACCATCGGCGACGTCGCGACGATCGCCAGCCACCCCGAGGCGGTGGAGCGCGAGCTCGGCGACCAGGTGTGGTCGGTGCAGCAGCCCGCCTTCGCCGAGCGGTTGGCGTCCATGCAGCGGCGCATCTCCGGCAACGCCTGACGTGGAGGACCTCGACCTCGACGCGCTCGCCGAGGAGGCGAGCCGCATCCTCGACCTCTCCCCGGGGCGGGCGAGCGAGGTCGTCCTCACCCTGGCCGAGCACCACGATCGGCGCGTGATCGCCCCGCTGATCGATCTGCTGGCATCGCGCCGAGCCGACGAGCTGGTCGTGCGGGCGGCAGGTTGGCTGGCCGACCCCGCGCTCCACCCCGCGCTGGCCACGCTCTCGGAGGCCCGGCTCGCCGACCTCGGCGACGACCGGTACTGGGACCAGGTCGCTCGTGCCACCGCCCGGTGCCGACCGGGTGCCGCGGCCGAGGCCGAGGAGGTCGAGATCACGCTGCTGGCCGCGACCCAAGCGGCGCTGATCGAGGTCGCCAGCTTCGACGTCGACGTCTCCCTCGCCGGCGCCTACCCCGTCACCGAGGTCGTGGTCCGCATCGGCGACCACGAGCGCCGGCACTCGGTGTGGAACTTCGACGAGCTCGAGCCCGACGACCCCGGCTCGCTCGATCGGGCGTTCGCGCTGTACCGCATCTCGCGCCTCGCCAGCTGGGGATGACCCAGCCCCGCCCGCCCATCGCCGCGTCTATGTTCTGACGGTCCGTCAGAACGATGCGCAGGGGGCGAAGGTGAGCGAAGGGCTGGAGAACTCCACCACGCTGTGGGAGCTGGTCGAGCGGCGGGCGGCGGCGTCACCCGACCGCGTCCTGTTGATCGACGAGGGCGGGCGGACGCTGACCTGCCAGGAGTTCCGCGACCGGGCGGAGCGCGTGGCGGCGGGCTTCCACGCGCTGGGGGTCGAGCACGGCACCCGCGTCACCTGGCAGGTACCGAACCGGTTCGAGACCATCCTCGCCAGCTTCGCCCTCGCCCGCCTCGGCGCCATCCAGAACCCGATCCTGCACCTGTACCGCCACAAGGAGGTCGGGTACGCGATCGGCGCCACCGATGCCCAGGTCGTGCTCACGCCGGGCGAGTGGAACGGCTTCGACTACCGGGCGATGGTGGAGGAGCTCGTCGCTGACCGAGCCTCGGCCCCGCAGGTGCTCGACATCTTCGCCGAGCTCCCCGATGGCGATCCCGCGAGCCTGCCGCCCGCTCCCACCGAGGGCGACGAGATCCGCTGGGTGTACTTCACCTCCGGCACCACCTCGGACCCCAAGGGCGTCCGCCACAGCGACCGCACCCTCATCACCGGTGCCAACGGCCTCGCGGTGGCGCTCGACATGCAACCCGACGACATCGGCTCGATCGCGTTCCCGTTCGCGCACATCGCCGGGCCCGACTACTTCGGCATGATGCTGCTGGCGGGGTTCGGCGCCGTGCTCATCGAGGCGTTCACGCCGGCCGGCGCGGTGGCGGCGTTCAACGCCCACGGCGCCACCATGGCCGGCGGGTCCACGGCCTTCTACCAGATGTACCTGGCTGAGCAGCGCAAGCAGCCCGACACCCCGCTGATCCCCAGCCTCCGCAAGCTCTCGGGCGGAGGCGCACCGATGCCTCCCGAGGTGTACGAGGAGGTCAAGCGGGAGATGGGCATCCAGATCTGCCACGGCTACGGCATGACCGAGTGCCCGATGATCTGCATGGGCGGGCCCCACGACACCGACGAGCAGCTCGCCAACACCGTGGGCAAGCCGGTGGTCGGCCTCGAGATGCGCATCGTCACCGAGGGCGGCACCGTGGCCGGGCCCGCCGAGGACGGCGAGGTCCGCGTGAAGGGGCCCATGGTGTTCCGGGGCTACACGTCCGAGGCGGCCACGGCGGAGTCGTTCGACGAGGACGGTTGGTTCCGCACGGGCGACGTGGGCCACCTGCGCGCCGACGGCCACCTGGTGCTCACCGGCCGCCTGAAGGACATCATCATCCGCAAGGGCGAGAACATCGCCGCCAAGGAGATCGAGGACCTCCTCTACGCCCACCCGAAGGTGGGCGACGTGGCGGTGATCGGCCTCGTCGACAAGGAGCGGGGCGAGCGGGTCTGCGCGGTGATCGAGCGCGCCGAGGGCCAGGACGACCTGGGCTTCGACGAGATGGTGGCCTATCTGGGCGACCAGCAGCTCGCCCGGTTCAAGACCCCAGAGCAGCTCGAGGTGGTCGACGCCCTCCCCCGCAACAACACGCTCGGGAAGATCCTGAAGTACAAGCTCCGCGAGGAGTTCGCCGCCAAGCCCTGGCCGTAGCCGGCCTCGGCCTCGGCCGCGCCGGCCCGATCAGGGCTTGGCATCGGCCCAGGAGCGCACGATCGACGTGTCGCTCAGGAAGCGCACGCTGCGATCCGGCGCCCACCGGGCTGCCGCCTCGCCGAGCGCCTCGTCGACCATCGACGCCGCCACCTCGACGTGCTCGTCGGGCACGTGGACGAGCAGCTCGTCGTGGAGGCAGAGGACCACCTCGGCATCGACCGATCGGCCGCGAGCGCGGACGATGAGCGCCCACACCTTGAACAGCTCGGCCGCCGCGCCCTGCACCATCGCGTTGCGACCGAAGCGGCCCCGAGCGGCCGCCTGGGCCCGCTCCACCGGCACCGGCCCGCCCATGCGCAGGAGGCGACCGCCGTAGGTGCGCAGGTCGGTGCCGACCTGCGCGGTGGCATCGGCCGCCTCCAGGTAGCTCATCGCGATGGGATACGACCGGCGCAGGCCCTGGAGCGCCCGAGCCCCTTCCCCCGTGGTCTGCCCGTACATCGCGCCCAGCACCGCCACCTTGGCCACCGCTCGCTCGACCCCGAGCTCGGCGGCCACGGGCGCGTAGAGGTCGTCGGCCTGGCTCGCCCGAGCCAGCGACCGGTCGCCCGAGACCGCGGCGAGCACCCTCGGTTCGATCTGGCCCAGATCGGCGCGCACGAACCGGTGGCCCGGTGCCGCCACGACGCCCGAGCGGAGGTCGGCGGGCATGTTGTGGAGCCCTCCGGACGCGGTCATGCGCCCTGCGGCGCCGTCGGCGGCCGACCACTCGCCACGGAACCGCCCGTCGGCTCCCAGGCGCTCGTCGAGCCACGGGTAGCCGAACGTCGTGGCCACCCGCTCCGCCTTGCGCCACGTCAGGAGCGCATCGACCAAGGGATGGGCGTCGCGGTGCTGCTCCAGGCGCCAGGCCCGGGTGTCGGGCACCTCGACGCCCACCACCCGCAGCATGGAGCGCACCTGGGTCGGGCTGCGCAGGTCGAAGCGGATCCCCTGCGGCACGTGGCGCAGGACCGCCTCGTCGCGCGCGACGACGCGCTCGACCGCCTCCCGCTCGCTCGCGGGACGGGGGCCGACGAACGAGGCGATGGCCGCCTCCATCGCGGTGCGGTCCACCGGCAGCCCGGCGTGGCCGAGCTCCGCGCACAGCAGCTCGGCGGTGGACTCCGACGACGCGGTGCGGCGAGCAGCCGGACGGCCGTCCTCCCGGTCGGCGAGCTCCTCGATCGCGGCGCGCTGACGACGAACCAGCTCGGCGAGCACCGTCGCCCACCGCCCGGCACGCTCCGGGGTCTCCTGCCACGCACCGGCGACCCAGTCGGGTCGGAGGTGCCCGTCGGGCCGGACCGGGTCGTCGGGGTCGCCGTCAGGCTCCTGGTGGAAGAGATCGAGGGGGGCGTCGGCCGGCAGGTCGCGGGTCGACAGCCCGCCGATGCGGGCCCACGCCCGGGCCGGGTCGGCGCGCCACCCGCCGAACAGCACGCGGTGCACGGCGGCGACGTCCCACGAGCGGGCCACCTCCACCCCGAGCTCGAGCAGCTCCCGCGCGGAGTCCTGCGACCACATCGCCCACCGTGGCCCCTCGGTGCGCTCGATCTCGGCGACCTGCTCGGCGGCCGCCGCAGGCGACCCCCACCACACGGTCGGCATCGCCCGCTCGTCGACGTCCGCCGGGTCGACGCAGGCGATCGCCACGCCGTTCGGGGAGACGACGATCGCTCGCACGCGCCCCAGGGTGGCACAGGGTCAGCTGCCGCCCGGGCCGCCGCTCGGCGGCCCACCGCCAGTGGGGCCGCCCCCGGGGAAGCCACCGCTGTCGGAGCCGCCGCCCGGGCCCTGGAAGCCCCCGCCGCTGCTGCCGCTGCTGCTGCTGGACGAGGTGTCGGTGGCGGAGCCGGGGAGCGGCTCGTCGAGATCTGCGATCACCACCACATCGCCGGCAGAGAGGCCCGAGGTGATCTCGGTCCACGTCTGCCCGACGGCACCGGTCTGGACCGTGGTGGTCTTCGTCTCGCCGTCGACCAGGAGCTCGACCGTCGACGTGTCGCCGTCCACGGTGACCGCGGAGGTCGGCACGGCGAGGGCATCGGCGGACGCCGCGGTCGTGATCGACACGGAGGCGGTCGAACCGTTGCCGAGCTCGGAGGTGTCGCCGGTGAGCCCGATCGTCACCGAGTAGGTCGACGTGCCGCTGGAGGAATCCGGAGCGACGCCGATGCGGACGATCTCTCCGTCGATCGGATCGTGGTTCCCGTCGGGCACCACGATCGCCTGCTGGCCGACCTCGAGGTCGGGCAGGTCCGTGACGCTGACCTTCGTCGTCACCTCGAAGCCGCCGTCGGAGACGACGACCACCGCTTGGGTGGCCGATGCCGCCGAGACCTCGTCGCCGACCTCGATGCCGACGGAGGCGACGGTGCCGGCGATCGGGCTGACGACGGTGGCCTGGTCGAGGGCCTGCTGCGCGACCGCCACCTCGAGGGCCGCCGCGTCGACGGCCTTCTGGTAGGCGACCAGGTCCTCGGCCGACGGCGACGAGGAAGCGGACGAGCCCGTCCCACCGGTGGCGGACCCGTTGCTGGCCCCTCCCGACCCGGTGCCGGTCGATCCCGACCCTCCGGTGCTGCCGCTGGGGGTCGAAGGCGTGGTGGATGGGGTCGATGGCGTGGTGGTGGTCGTGGTGGAGCTGGCGTCATCGGCCATCTGGGAGAGCAGGTCGTTGAGGTCGTCCATCGCGGTCTCGAGGTCGTGCTGCGCCGTCGTCACCGCCTGCTGCGCGGCCAGCGATGCCTGGAGCGCCTGCTGGCAGGCCGTGGCATCGTCGTCGTCGGCGGAGGTCGCGGCATCGGCCGGATCGGTGGTCGTCGTCGTGCTGGTCGGCTCGGTCGGGTCGGTGGTGGCCGTGGTGGTGCACACCTCTGCCGCGGCGGCCAGCGCCGCCTCGGCGTCGGCCATGGCCTCGTCGACCGCCTGCTGCGCGTCGAGCACGGCCTGCTGCGCGGCGGCCAGCGCGCCGTTCGCCGCACCGGTGGCGCTGCGGCCCAGACCGCCCGAGGGCGCGCCGCCCGTGGAGGCGACCCCCGACACGTCCTCGCCGTCGAGCGCCATCTGGAGCACCAGCTGCGCCTGGGCGAGGGTCGCTTCGGCCTCGTGGAGCGAGACGGTCAGGTCCTCGGTGTCGAGGGTGGCGAGCGATTGCCCGACGCTCACGGTGTCGCCGGTCGACACCAGGACCGAGGCCACCGTGCCCGACACCGGGAACGCCACCGATGCCTGCGAGACCGGCTCGATGGTGCCGACGGCCTCGAGCACCTGGTCGACCGACTGGGTCGACGCGGTGGCGGTCCGGTACGCCCCGGAGGACGCGGATCGGGCCGACACGGCGGCCGCAGCGACGCCGATCGCGGCCAGCACCACGCCGACCCCGACCACCTTGCGGAGGGTTCGCTTCTTCATGGAGATCACTCGTTCCTGAGGGCATCGATGGGGGCGAGGCGAGCAGCTCGAGACGCCGGGTACACGCCGAACACCACGCCGATGCCGATGGCCATGGCGATCGCGAGCAGCGACGCGGGCACCGAGAGGATGACCCGAGCATCGGCGAAGCGGGGCAGGAGCACCGCACCGACGATCCCGAGCAGCACGCCGAGCAGGCCGCCAGCGAGGCCGAGGACCGACGCCTCGACCAGGAACTGCCGGCGGATGTTGCGAGGCCGGGCGCCGATGGCCTTGCGCAGGCCGATCTCGCGGATCCGTTCGGTGACCGAGACCAGCATGATGTTCATCACGCCGATCCCGCCGACCAGCAGCGAGATCACGGCGATGCCGCCGAGCATGACGGTCATCGTCTTGTCGACCGAGGAGGCCGCCGTGAGGATGGACTCCTGGGTGGCGATCGAGAAGTCGGCGTCGTCGGCGCTGGTGATGCCGTGCAGGTTCAGGAGGGTGGCGTCCGCCTCCTGGTAGGCGGCCGAGAGGGCGCCCTCCGACGATGCCTTCACGTAGATCGAGCTCACCGAGTTCCGGTCGCTCCCGCCCACGAGGCGCTCCGCGTAGGTGCTCTCGGGGACGATCGCCAGGTCGTTGTTCGAGGTCTGCTCCGACGACGACAGCTCCTCGAGCACGCCGATCACCTCGAGCGACGTCCCGTCGTAGGTCACCGTCTGGCCGACGGCGTTGCCCCCGTCGAACAGCTCGTCTGCGGTGTCGGGGCCCAGCACCACGACGAGGGCGGCGTCGTCGACGTCGTCTTGGTCGATGAACCGGCCGCTGGTGACCTCGCGGGATCGAACCTCCTGCCACGACGGCGTGGTGCCCATGATCGTGGTGGTCCAGTTGGTGTCGCCGTTGACCAGCGAGACCGACGACGAGGTCACCGCCGCCACGGCCTGCACATCGGGGGCGTTGTCCGCCGACGCGAGCGCTGCGGCGTCCTGGGTGGTCAGCGTGGAGGCCGAGCCGAACCCGCCTCGGAGGCCGTCGCTGTCGGTGGTGCTGCCCGGTGACACCACGAGGATGTTCGTCCCGAGCTCGTTGATCTGGTCTCGGACGTCGGCCTTCGCCCCGTTGCCGAGGCCCACGGTGAGGATCACCGCGGTGATGCCGATCAAGATGCCGAGCATCGTCAGCGCCGAGCGCAGCCGGTGGGTCCGCACCGCCTCGGTGGCGGTGCGGACGGTGTCACGCCACCGCATGGTCTGGCTCCTGCCACACGAGGCCGTCACGGATCTGGATGACCCGCTGCGCCCGGTCGGCCACGTCCGCCTCGTGGGTGATGAGGACCACGGTCCGGCCGCTGCGGTGCAACGCGTCGAGCAGGTCGAGGACCTCGCCGGTGGACGTGGAGTCGAGGTTGCCGGTGGGCTCGTCGGCGAGGATCAGCGCCGGCTCGGTGACCAACGCTCGGGCGATCGCCACCCGCTGCTGCTGGCCACCCGAGAGCTCCCCGGGCTTGTGCTCGGCTCGGTTGGCGAGGCCCACCTGCCCGAGCGCCGCGAGCGCTCGCTCGTGCCGCTCGTGGGGCTCCACTCCGGCGTACACCAACGGCAGCTCCACGTTGCGCCAGGCCGGCAGGTACGCCAGCAGGTTGAACTGCTGGAACACGAACCCGATGTGGCGGTTGCGCAGGTCGGCCAGCCGGTCCTCGTCCAGCTCGGACACGTCTTCCCCCGCGAGGCGGAAGGTGCCGGCGGTCGGGACGTCGAGGCAGCCGAGGATGTGCATGAGCGTCGACTTGCCCGAGCCGGAGGGCCCGATGACGGCGACCATCTCACCCTCGTGGATGTCGAGGGTCACGCCGGCCAGGGCCTTCACCTCCAGCTCGCCCGCGGCGTACACCTTGGTCACGTCGTGGAGCTCGAGGACGGCGCTCACTCGCCCGATCCGTTCGTCTCGGTCGCCGTGCCCCCGGGCGCTTCCATGCCCTCGGGCGGCGTGAACCCGCCCCCGGTGCTGTCGCTGCTCCCGTTGCCGCCGCCGTTGCCACCGAAGCTGGGGGCCTCGATGACGACCGACTCGCCTGCGCTCAGGCCGTCTGTGATCTGGGTCATCGTGCCCGAGACCAAGCCCGTGGTGACCGTGCGGGTCTCGGTCCCGTCGTCGGTCTCCACCTCGACGGTCGAGGTGCCGTCCTGGGTGGTGATCGCTCGGGTCGGCACCTGGATGGCGTCGTCGACGGAGTCGTAGGTGATCTCCACCGACACGGTGGCTCCGACGTTGAAGTCGCCGGAGCTGTCGGCGAAGGCGACGGTGACCGGGTAGGACGCGACCCCCGAGCTGGCGTCGGCGATGGTGCCGACCTCGGTCACGAGGCCGTCGACCGCATCCCCGGTGGTGGTGGGGGTCGTCGCCGCGGTGTCATCGCTGCTGTCGTCGGACGAGCTCTGGTTCGAGCCCGTGCTCGACGACTGGTTGGTCGTGCCGGGGCCGCCCGGGAAGCCACCGCCGCCGGGGAACCCACCGAAGCCGCTGGAGCTCGACGACGATGAGGTCGACAGGGACACCGAGGCCGCCTGCCCGACGGCGAGGCTCGAGATGTCGGTGTCGTCGAAGCCCAGGTCGACGGTGAACGAGCCGGTCGTGGTGAGGGAGATGTCGGCACTCGAGCCGCTCGAGTCCGTCGTGGCGCCGCCCATGGCACCCGACGACGAGGAGCCCAGGGTGCTGGCCGATCCTCCGGATCCGCTGCCCGAGCCGGTGGGCGTCGTGCCCCCCTGTCCGCCGGAGGAGAGCTCCTCGCCGACGGTGATGTCGACCGTGGCCACCGTGCCGTCGAAAGACGCCACGAGCTGGGCCCCATCCAGCGCCTCCTGCGCGGCGGTGAGCTGGTCCTGGGCGGACGTCACGCTCGACTCGTCGGCCGCGACCTGCTCGTCGCTGGCTCCCGCGTCCTCGTCATCGCTGAGCTGGGCTTGCGCATCGGCGAGGGAGGCCTCGGCATCGGCGACCGATGCCTCGAGCTCTGCCGAGTCGATCTCCGCCAGCACCTGCCCCTTCGTCACGGTGTCGCCCGCGGCCACGTTGACCGCGGTGACCGTCCCCGACGAGGTGAAGCTCAGGTCCTCGGTGTCGGCGGCGGCCACCGTGCCCTCCGCGGTCACGGTCTTGTCCATGTCGCCGACGGTGACCTCGACGGCCTGGTCGGTCATCGTCGGGCCGGTGCTGGCGTCGGCCCCACCACCGTCGTCACGGATGGCGAACCACCACCCGCCGAAGGCGACGAGCACGACGAGCGGCATCACCACCCACGGCTTCTTCATCTGGTCGGTCACTCGGGACACGGGGTTGCTCCTGGAGGTCTTCATCGGTTCGGACGGTTCGTCGGCCACGGCCACAGCCGCGGGGCGGACGGCACGGGGCGCTCCCCAGTGCCCGGCCGTCCGCCCCGGCGATCAGGTGGTCGTGGTGGAGGTGGTCGAGTCGCTCGACCCCGGCGCCTGACCCTGGTCCTGGCCCGGCGCCTGGCCGGGGCCTTGGCCCTGGTCACCATCGGGCCCGCCCCCGGGGAAGCCGCCGCCGAAGCCGGCATCGCCCACCCGGATGGTGGTGGCGGTCACCACGTCGTCAGCGGTCTCACCCATGGCCGAGATGGTGTCTCCCTCGGCGATGTCTGCCACCTCGATCTGCTCCGAGACCGAGATCGTGGTGTCGTCGCTGAGGGTGACGGTGACGGTGTCGCCCTCCGAGGTCGTCACGGTCATCGTGTCGCCGTCGATCGAGGCGATGGTGCCGGTGGTCGGCTGGCCCATCCCGCCACCGGGGAAGCCACCCTGCTGGCCCTGGCCGTCGGCCGCGCCGTCGGGGGGCGTCGCCTGGTCGCCGTTCGCGTCGGTCGGCGGGGTCATCTGGCCGCCGTCCTGGCCGGTCGGCGGCTCCATGCCCTCGGGCGGGCCGCTGCCGTCGCCCTGCCCCGGGCCTTGGCCCTGGCCCTGGCCCTGGCCCTGGCCTGGGCGCTGCCCCTTCTGGCCGGCCTGCCGGCCCCGGCCCGGGCCGGCGGCCCGCCCGTGCTGGTGGACGGCGCCGGCCTGGCCCTGGAAGGCCATGACCCGGTGGCCTATTTCGTCGACCACAAGCCCCGGGAAGGCCACCCGGACCTGGCGGTGCGCCACCAGGGCGTCACCTACCGCTTCGCCTCCATGGCCAACCGCGACGCCTTCCTGGCCGATCCGGACCGCTATCTGCCCCAGTACGGCGGCTTCTGCGCCATGGCGGCGTCGGAAGGGGTGAAATACCCGGCCGACCCGCGCCGTTTCACCGTGGTGGATGACCGCCTGTACCTGAACTACAACACCGCGGCCGAAAAGGCCTGGCGCAAGGACATCCCCGGCCACATCGCCCAGGCCGACGCCAAGTGGCCGAAGGTGATCGACCAGCCGGTGCAGGGGCAGTAACCCCCTCGTCCGAAACGGAAAAACCCGCAACTGGCACACCCTGGGGGGTGCCGGTCGCGGGTTCCTCCCACGTCTCCGTCCGGCCTCGGAACCGGATCGGAGCCGCCTCCCTAACCGGGTTTTACAGGATCTGGCTCAGGAACAGTTTCGTCCGCTCGCTGCTGGGGTTGTCGAAGAACCGGTCCGGCGGCGCCTG
>JAGQSL010000231.1 GCA_020439525.1 Acidimicrobiales bacterium
TGGCAGATCGGCACCGGCTACTTCGGGTGCCGCACGCCCGACGGCCGCTTCGACCTCGAGCAGCTCGTGGCCCGCGTGGCCGAGGTGCCCCAGGTCCGGGCCATCGAGATCAAGCTGAGCCAGGGGGCCAAGGCCGGCCTCGGCGGCCTGCTGCCGGCGGCCAAGGTCACCCCGGCGATCGCGGCGATGCGCGGCATCCCGGTGGGCGTCGACTGCCACAGCCCCGAGGCCCACACCGCGTTCCACGACGCCGACTCGCTGCTCGACGTGGTCGAGGCGATCGCCGAGGCGACCGGCTTGCCCGTGGGCATCAAGTCGGCGGTGGGCGAGAGCGGGTTCTGGGTCGAGCTCGCCGAGCTGATGGCCACCACCGGCCGGGGGGTCGACTTCATCACCGTCGATGGCGGGGAGGGCGGCACGGGCGCCGCGCCGCTCGCGTTCAGCGACCACGTCGCCCTGCCGTTCCTGCTCGGCTTCCCGCGGGTCTACCGGGCGTTCGCCGCGGCCGGCCTCCACGACGACGTGGTCTTCGTCGGCTCCGGTCGCCTCGGCCTGCCCGAGCGGGCCCTGGTGGCCATGGCGCTGGGCTGCGACCTCGTCAACGTCGGGCGCACGGCGATGCTCGCCCTCGGGTGCATCCAGTCGCAGCGCTGCCACACCGGACGCTGCCCCACGGGGGTCGCCACCCAGTCGCCGTGGCTCGAGCGCGGCCTCGACCCCGCCCTGAAGTCGGTGCGCGTCGCCAACCACGTCGCCGCCCTGCGCTACGAGCTCGAGCGGCTCGCCCGAGCCACCGGTCATCGCCATCCCGGCCTCGTCGAGCCATCGGACCTTGAGATCCTCGACGCCGACGCCATCCCCCAGACCCTCGCCGAGCGCCACGGCTACGAGGCGGGGTGGGGCACCCCGTCGGCGGCCGACCGGGCCGCCATCGTCGAGCTCGTCGAGGCGCGTCCCGCCTGATCCTCGGGCCCCGCCCCTCCGCCGTGGGAGGATGCCGACGGCGCGTGGGGCGTCGTCGAGGAGGACGAGGTGAACCGGAAGGCGCTGGCGGTCCTGGCCGCCGCCCAGTTCGTGATGGTCCTCGACTCGGCCGTGATGAACGTGTCGATCAGCCAGCTGGTGGCCGACTTCGACACCACGGTCACCACCATCCAGGCGGTCATCACCTTCTACGCCCTCGTCATGGCGGCGCTCATGATCACCGGCGGCAAGGTGGGCGACCTGATCGGCCGCCGCCGGGCCTTCACCGTCGGCCTGGCGATCTACGCGTGCGGCTCGGCGCTCACCGCCGCGTCGTGGAGCGTCGCCTCGCTGGCGCTCGGCTGGTCGGTGCTCGAGGGCATCGGTGCCGCGCTCGTCCTCCCGGCGCTGGCGGCGCTCGTGGCCGGCAACTTCGAGGGGTCGCAGCGGGCCGCGGTGTTCGGCCTGCTCGGCGGGGTGGCCGGGGCCGGGGTCGCCGTCGGTCCGATCCTCGGTGGCTGGGTCACCGCCAACTTCACCTGGCGCTACGTGTTCGTGGGCGAGGTGCTCGTCGTGGTGGCCACGCTGCTCTTCGTGAAGGCGCTCGACGACGCGCCCCGCACCGGGCCGAAGCCCGAGCTCGACGTGGTGGGCGCGATCCTCTGCGCCGCCGGCATCGCCACCGGCGTCTTCGGCGTCCTGCAGTCGGGGTCGTGGGGCTGGATCACCCCGCGCAACGCCCCGTTCGAGCCCTTCGGCTTCGCCCCCACCCTGTTCGTGATCGGCGCCGGGCTGGGCCTGCTCGGCGCCTTCGCCTCGTGGGAGCGACGGCGCGAGGCGCAGGGCCGCACCCCGCTCGTGGTGCTCGACCAGCTCGAGATCCCCACCCTGCGCGCCGGGCTCTCGATGGCCCTCGTGCAGAACGTCATCCTCATGGGCATCTTCTTCACGATCCCGCTCTACCTGCAGGTCGTGCAGGGGTTCGATGCGTTCGAGACCGGCGTGCGGATGCTCCCGGTGTCGATCACGCTCCTGCTCGCCTCCATGACCGGCCCGAAGGTGGCGGTGCGCCTCGGGCCCCGCACCACGGTGCGCGTGGGCCTCGGGGTCCTGCTCGCCGCCGCCCTCGTGCTCCTCAGCCAGGTGGAGCCCGAGATCGACGGCGTCCGGTTCGCGCTCGGCATGGCGCTGCTCGGCATCGGCATGGGGCTGGTGGTGAGCCAGCTCGGCAACGTCATCCAGGGTGCGGTCGGCGCCGAGGCCCGCAGCGAGGCCGGTGGGCTCCAGCAGACCGCCCAGCAGCTGGGCTCGGCGCTGGGCACCGCGCTGATGGGCGCGGTGGTCATCGGCTCGCTCGCCACCGGCTTCGGCAAGGCCGTGGCCACCAACCCGGCGGTGAGCGCCGAGACCCGCGACCGCGTCACCATCGCGCTGCAGGCGGGCGTCGCCTTCGTGCCCCTCGACCAGGCTGCGGCGGCCGCCGAGGCGGCCGAGCTCCCGGCGGGGGAGACCGACGCCCTGCTCGACGACTACGGCGACAGCCAGCTCCAAGCGCTCAAGCTCGGCCTGCTCGTCGCCGCCATCCTCGCCGCGGCCGGCTGGAGCGCGACGCGTCGCCTGCCCACCACCGTCGAGCTCGCCCCGGGCCCGGACACCCCACCGCCCTCGGGCTCGTAGCGCTCGGGCGCCCGACCGGTCGTGGATCGGGTGGGGACCGACGATCTAGTGGCACGGCGACTGACAAATGGTAGGTTGCCGTCATGTACGGCACCGTGCGCCACGAGGTGCGCATCCACCGGCCGGCGGACGAGGTGTGGGCGCTGGCGGGCGACGCCGCCCGGCTCCACGAGTGGTTCCCCGGCATCGACGCCTGCGAGGTCGACGGCGACCGCCGCACCGTCACCACCACGAGCGGGCTGGCGCTGCCCGAGCTGATCCTGGTGACCGACGATCGGGCCCGCCGGTTCCAGTACCGCCTCGACGTGCCCATCGTCAGCCACCACCGCGGCACGATCGACGTGATCGACCTGGGGGATGGCAGCTGCCTGGTCGTGTACTCGACCGAGGCCGACCCGCGGGCCATGGCGCTCACGATCGGCGGAGGCACGCTCGGCGCGCTGCGAGAGCTGAAGCGCCAGATGGAGGAGGAGGCCTGATGGGCCGCAAGATCCTGTTCGTCACGACGGACCAGCAGCGCTACGACACGCTCGGCTGCAACGGTGGCCAGCTGTCGCGCACGCCCGTGATCGACGGCCTGGCCGCCCAGGGCGTGCGCTACGAGCGGGCCGTGCCGCAGTCGGTGGTGTGCATGCCGTCGCGGTCCACCATGCTCACCGGCCAGCACCCGTCCACCCACGGCGTCTGGATGAACGGCGTGCCGCTCCCGGCCGACGCGCCTTCGGTCGCTGCCCTCCTGCGCGAGCACGGGTACCGGACGGCGCTGATCGGCAAGGCCCACTTCCAGCCGTTCCTCGACCCGTTCGGCCGCTTCGAGGAGAACCAGCCGACGTTGGCAGCCGGTGCCCACCGCGGCTTCGAGCACTTCGAGTCGGCGACCCACTCGCCGATGGGCCCGCTCACCTACGCCCGCTGGCTGCTCACCGAGCACCCCGAGGCCGCCGGCGGCTTCTACCGCGTGCTCGACGACCAGCTCGAGGTGAACGCCGCCGGCGGCGGTGACACCGGGGCGCCCCAGGTGCAGGTCAACCCGGTCCCGCGGGAGTGGTACCACACCGACTGGGTGGCCGATCGGACGATCTCGTGGCTCGACTCGCTCGGGGCCGACGACGACTTCTTCTGCTGGATGAGCTTCCCCGACCCCCACCACCCGTGGGACCCGCCGGCCTCCGAGCTGCACCGGGTTCCGTGGCGAGAGGTGCCGCTGCCGGTGGGCTACCCGGAGACGGCCGCCGAGCGCGAGGCCCTGCTCGACGCCAAGCCGCGCCACTGGCGCGGCTGGTACGACGGGACCCTCGTGTCGAACTACGAGGCGCCGCTCGACTGGGTGCCGGCCGAGATGACCGCCGACCAGGTCCGCGAGGTCAACGCCGTCAACGCGGTGGAGGTGGAGCTGATCGACGAGGCGCTCGGCCGGGTGATGGCGGCCATCGCCGCCAAGGGCTGGGCCGACGACGTCGACGTGATCTTCACCACCGACCACGGCGAGCTCCAGGGCGACTTCGGGCTCCTGTTCAAGGGCCCGTACCACGTCGACGGGCTGATGCGGCTGCCGCTGATCTGGCGGCCGGCCCCCTCGTCGGCCCCCGCTCCGGCGACGGTCACCGCGCCGGTCGGCATCGTCGACCTGGCGCCCACGTTCTGCCGGATCGCCGGGCTCGACGCCCCGAGCTGGATGGAGGGCTCGGCGCTGCCCGTGGACGACGCCGATGCCGCCGACCGCGGGTTCGAACGGGTGCTCACCGAGTGGGACAGCGAGCTGTTCGGCGTCGACGTCCACCTGCGCACCATCACCCGAGACGGCTGGGTCTGCACCGCCTACCTGCCGGGCTCGCACCACGACGGCACCGAAGGCGAGCTCTACGACCTCACCGACGATCCGCTCCAGCGCGTCAACCGCTGGGACGATCCGAGCTGCGCCGCCCGTCGCGCCGAGCTGCTGGCCGACCTGTGGGACCACCAGCCGGCGCTCGTCGCGCCGCGGCCGGTCGAGGCACCGGTGTGAGCGTCCCCGCCGGCGCCGACGCCAGCCTCGGCTGGCCCAGCCCCTGGCCGGCAGAGGACGGCGGCCCGCGGCGCCTCCAGGTGCCCCGCGCCCGCGGCCTCGGCATCGGGCCCGGCGAGCCGCTGGTCGCCACCAGCCGCATGGCGGTCGCGTCGACGATGGTCGTGCTGCGCGACCCCGGTGAGGCGTACCTCCTCTGCCACACCGGCGGCGACGGCGCCATCGCCTGGGTGGAGCGCTTCCACCCCGAGACGCTCGAGGTCATCGAGCGCTCGCCGGACCTGCCGGGCGGGCCCACCTGGCCGGGCGGCCTGGCCGCCCACGCCGACGGTTCGCTGCACGTGGTCTTCGGCCGCCACGCCCACCGCCTCGGCCCGGACTGCTCGCTGCTCGCCTCGGTCGAGCTGCCCCGCAACCGGCCCTACAACAGCTTCATCACCCTCCCGAGCGGCCACCTGGTGACCAAGGACTTCGGCGGCGAGCTCCCCGAGGCCACCACCGACGCCGATCCGGTGGCGCCGTGCGAGCTGCTCGTGCTCGATCCCGAGTCCCTCGCGACGGTGGCCTCGCTGGTGCTCCCCGAGCCCTCGGTGGCCCGGCTGAGCGCGCACGGCGACGTCATCTACGTGGTGGGCGACACCACCCTGCACCGGGTCCGCTGGGACGGCGCCGCCCTCGCTCGCGACGAGGGGTTCGACGGCCGCTACCTCCTCCACGAGGGCCAGACCTACGGCTGGGACGCCGTGATCGCCGACGACGCCGCCTGGTTCCTCGACGACGGGCGCGGCACGCAGGCCTACGCCGGCTCGCTGCGCGGCTGCGGCACCTCGGGCGTGCCGCTGCACCTGGTGCGCGTCGACCTCGACGACGGCGCCGTGTCGCTCACCGAGGTGTCGGGCCTCCCGGGCGGCATCGTGGCCAACCCGCCGGCCGTCGATCCGACGCGCCGGATCGTCGTCGCCTACGACTCGGGCAACGGGGTGGTCCACGCCTTCGACTACGACGAGGCCGGCGCCACCACGTCGCGCTGGCGGATCGAGCTCGACCACGGCTGCCACCCGATCGTGTGGCCCGACACCGGCGAGGTGCTGCTCGCCGACCACGATCCCGTCGCGGGCGAGTCGGCCGTGGTCGTCGACATCGAGACCGGCCACGAGCGGGCACGGGTCGCCACGGGCAGCCCCATCCAGTCCGTGGTGTTCAGCGCGGCCGGCTTCGGGCGCGACGCGTACCTGTGCAGCTTCACGACGCTGGCGCGCCTGTCGATCGGCTGAGCGTCCACGGCCCGGCCCCGGGCCTCGCGTCGCTGGTCGCGACGCCACCGGCACCCGTGGATGGGCCGTTCGGCCCATCGCCACCCGTTCGAGGTGAGCGCCCGCTCCCGTTTCCCTTGGATCGGGGTCCACCGGACCGATGGGTCCCGGTGGCGCGCGCCGCTCGGCGCCGCCCCGACCAGCACCCCGATGACCGACCGCACCCTCCGCCGCTCCGAGCTCGCCACCGCGCTCGCCGTCGTCGCCTTCGCCGTCGCGGTCCTGACCGAGCAGCCCACCGAGCGGGCCGCGGTGCTGCTGTCCAACGTCGGGCAGGCGATCGCCCCGGCCGCCGCCGCGCTCGCCTGCTGGCGAGCGTCGGAACGAGCCGTCGACGCCCGGCATCGCCGAGGGTGGTCGCTGCTCGCCGCCAGCGCGGCGTCGTGGTCGCTCGGCCAGGTGGTCTGGACGTACTACGAGGTCTCTGGCGCCGCCGCCCCCTTCCCCTCCCTGGCCGACGTGGGCTACCTGCTGGCGGTGCCGCTCGCCCTCGCCGGGATCTGGTCGTTCAGCGAGCGCATCCACGGCTCGGCCTGGGCGGTCGCCGTGCTCGACGGGCTCATCCTCGCCGGCGGCCTGCTGGCCATCAGCTGGCCCGTGATCCTCGGCCCGAGCTGGGACGCCGGGGGCGACTCGGCCTTCGAGTTCGGCCTCACGCTGGCGTACCCCATCGGCAACCTCGTGGTGGCGTCGATCGCGCTGCTGGCCCTGATGCGCAGCGACCGCGACGGGAACCCCATCCCGCTCGCCGAGATCGCCGTGGGCTACCTCGTGCTGATCGCGGCCGACAGCGTGTTCGTCTGGACCACGCTCAACGAGACCGAGACCGCCGTGTCGATCGCCGACATCGGCTGGATCAGCGGCTACCTGGTGATCCTCTTCGCCGCCGCCCGCTCCCCCCGTCGCGTCGCGGGCGGCACCACCCACGTCACCCGGTCGCTGAGCCTGCGCCGCGCCGCGCTGCCGCTCACCGTCGTGGCCATCGCCTGGGTGGTGCGCTTCGGGCAGGTGATCACCGGCGCCCCCGACGATCGGTTCCCGAGCACCGTCACGGTCATCACCGTGGCCCTCGTGCTCGCCCGGTACTTCATGACGATGCGGGAGAACCAGGAGCTCACCGACGAGCTCGAGCGCAAGATCGGGGAGCTGACCGCCCGCGAGCAGCAGCTCAGCCACCAGGCGTTCCACGACCCCCTCACCGGCTTGGCCAACCGACGGCTCTTCAGCGACCGGGTGGAGCACGCGCTCCAGCGCAGCCGCCGCACCGGCGACCTCACCGCGGTGCTGTTCATCGACCTCGACGACTTCAAGACCGTGAACGACTCGCTCGGCCATGCCGCCGGCGACCGCTTGCTCGCCGCCGTCTCGACCCGCCTGAGCGGCTGCGTGCGGCCGGGCGACACGGTGGCCCGGCTCGGCGGTGACGAGTTCGGCGTGCTGCTCGAGGAGATGGAGGGTCGCGAGCACGCCGCCCACGTCGCCACGCGGATCCTCGAGTCGCTCGACGTCGCCTTCCCGCTCGACGGCCGCCAGGTCTTCACCCGCGCCAGCGTCGGCGTCGCCACGGCCGACCCCGCCGGGAGCGGGGCCGGCGCCGACCTCCTCTCGGACGCCGACGTGGCCCTCTACGCCGCCAAGGGCTCGGGCAAGTCCACCTTCCGCGAGTTCGAGCGCGAGATGCGCGTCGGTGCCCTCGAGCGCCTCGAGCTCAGCCAGGACCTGCGCCAGGCGATCAGCCAGAACCAGTTCTTCTGCCACTATCAGCCGATCGTCGACCTGGTCACGGGGCGGATCGTCGCCCTCGAGGCGCTCCTGCGCTGGGACCACCCGGTGCGTGGCCTCGTGGGACCGGCGTCGTTCATCGAGCTCGCCGAGGAGTCGGGGATGATCGGCGACATCGGCATGGCGGTCCTGCAGATGTCGGCCTGGCAGGCAGCGAACTGGCGGGCCGAGGGGAAGGTGCCGGCGAGCCTGGAGCTCCACGTGAACCTGTCGGGCCGCCAGCTCGAGGATCCCTACCTGGTCGAGAAGATCCGGCGGGTGCTGGCCTCGACGGGCCTCCCCGCCCAGCTCCTGGTGCTGGAGATCACCGAGAGCGTCGCCGTCGAGATCGGCGCCGCCCACGTCGACGTCCTCCAGCAGCTGCGAGCGCTCGGCATCCGTCTGGCCATCGACGACTTCGGGACCGGGTACTCCTCGCTGAACTACCTGCGGGCGCTGCCCGTCGACATGTTGAAGATCGACCGGGCGTTCGCCCAGACGGTGGACGGCGAGACCGACACCGTGCTGCTCGAGGCGATCGTCCGCCTCGGCCACTCGCTCGGGATCGACATGATCGCCGAGGGCATCGAGCTCGAGGAGCAGGCGGCGACGCTCAAGCGCCTGGGATGCCGACGGGCCCAGGGCTACCTGTTCCACCGGCCCCTGTCGGTCACCGAGATCCCCGGGGCCGTCGTCTCGTCGATGGCGCCGGCGACGCCTCGTCCCGCCGCGTCGCCGCGGCCCCCCGCCGCTCCGCGCGCCCGATCCACCGCCCCCGCCCGGCCG
>JAGQSL010000232.1 GCA_020439525.1 Acidimicrobiales bacterium
AACGGCGCCGGCAAGTCGACCCTCTCGAACTGCTTCACCGGGCTGTACCGGCCCGACGAGGGCACGATCCTCGTCGACGGCGAGCCCGTCGCCTTCCACTCGCCCCGCGATGCCATCGAGGCCGGCATCGGGATGGTGCACCAGCACTTCCGCCTGGTGGAGTCGTTCACCGTCGCCGAGAACATCGCCCTCGGCGAGCACGGTCCGGTGCGCCGCCGCGCCGACGCGGCCCGGGTGCGCGAGCTCGGGGAGCGCTACGGCCTCGGCGTCGACCCGAACGCGCGGATCTGGCAGCTGTCGGTCGGCCAGCAGCAGCGGGTCGAGATCATCAAGGCCCTGTCTCGCGAGGCGCGCATCCTCATCCTCGACGAGCCCACGGCCGTGCTCACGCCCCACGAGGCCGAGGCCCTCTTCGAGGTGCTGCGACGCATGACCGCCGAGGGCCGGTCGGTGATCTTCATCAGCCACAAGCTCGACGAGGTGCGCGCCGTGGCCGACCGGGTCACGGTGCTGCGCGACGGGCGCTCGGAGGGCACCCGTCCCCTGGCGGGCGCCGAGAGCCGCGAGCTCGCCCGCCTGATGGTCGGGCGCGACGTCTCGCTCACCGCCGAGGCCCCGACGCGCGCGACCGCCCCCACCGACGAGGTCGTGCTGGCGCTGCGAGGGGTGCGCGCCACCGGCGAGCACGGCCAGGAGTCGCTGGCCGGCATCGACCTGGAGGTCCGGGCCCACGAGGTCGTCGGCGTCTGCGGGGTGTCGGGCAACGGCCAGCGCGAGCTCGCCGAGGTCGTGGCCGGCATGCGCCCACCCACCTCGGGCACGGTCGAGATCGCCGGCACCCGGCTGGCCAAGGCCGATCCCCGCGCCGCCCAGCGCGCCGGGCTCGCCCACGTGCCCGAGGATCGGATGCACACCGGGCTCTCGCCGTCGCTGCCGATCGAGGACAACCTGGCGCTCACCGCCCACCGTCGCCCACCGCTGTCCACCGGCCCGTTCCTCCGACGCCGGCGCATCCGCGAGCGGGCGGTCGCCCTCATGGCCGACTACGACGTGCGCGCCCCGGGGCCCACCACGCCCACCCGGGTCCTGTCGGGAGGGAACGTCCAGAAGGTGCTCCTGGCCCGGGAGTTCTCCTCGGATCCGAAGGTGCTGGTGGCCGCCTCCCCCACCCGGGGCCTCGACGTGGGCGCGATCGAGGCGGTGCGCTCGCTGCTCGTCGACGCCGCCGAGCGAGGCGTCGGCGTCCTGCTGCTCTCCGAGGACCTCGACGAGATCCTGTCGCTGTCGGACCGCATCGCCGTCATCTACGAGGGCAGCATCCTGGCGGTCGTCGACCGAGCCGACGCCGATGTCGAGGAGCTGGGCCTGCTGATGGGCGGCGACCGCTCCCACCTCGCGGACGGTGCCGCGTGATGGGGCTGCGCCTGGAGCGGCGGGTCGACCGGCCCCGCTGGCTCACCGTGGCCGTGCCGCTGGCGTCGGTGGCGGTGGCCCTGTTCGTCGGCGGCGTGGTGATCGCCCTCTCCGGCAACGACGCCGTCGACACCTACGCGCGGATCCTCGAGCGCGGCTTCACGTCGAGGGGCGCCTTCACGGCGACCCTCACGGCGGCCACCCCCCTGCTGTTCACCGGCCTGGCTGCCGCCGCGGCGTTCCGGATGGGCGTGTTCAACATCGGCGGCGAGGGCCAGCTGATCGTCGGCGCGATCGGCGCCTCCGGCGCCGCCATCGCGCTGGGCGACAGCGCGTCGGGGCCGGTGCTGATCGTCGCCATGGTGGTGGCCGGCGCCGCCGCAGGGGCGGCGTGGGCCGGCATCGCCGCGGTGCTGCGCGCCTACCTCGGCACCAACGAGATCATCACCACGCTGATGCTCAACTACCTCGCCATCAACCTGGCCACCTACCTCGTGTTCGGCTCCACCAGCGCGTGGCGCGAGCTCACCGGCACCGGGCTGATGTTCCCGCAGGGCAAGAAGATCCCCGATGCGGCCCGCTGGCCGGGGATCGACTTCGGCAACTTCACGGTGGGCCTCGGCTTCTTCCTCGGCACCGCGATCGCCATCGGTCTCTTCGTCTTGTTCCGGGCCACCCGCTACGGCTTCTCGGTCCGGGTCATCGGCGACGAGCCCCGCGCCGCCCGCTACGCCGGCATGCGCACCCGCCGCACGATCCTGAGCCTGCTCGCGCTCTCCGGCGCGGTGGCCGGCATCGGCGGCGCCAGCGACGTCGGCGGCACCCGCTACCTCCTCGACCCGAAGGCGCTCGGGCAGGCGGGCTACGGCTACGCCGGCATCGTCGTCGCCGCCCTCGCCCGCCTCAACCCGCTGGCGGTGGTCGGCGTCTCGATCCTCATGGGCGGGCTGGCCAACGCCGGGCGGGCCCTTCAAGGGCCGGACTTCCCCGCCGGCCTGGTCGGCACGCTGCAGGGCCTCCTGCTGGTGTGCACCCTGGCCGGCGAGCTGTTCGCCCGGTACCGGGTGCGCCGCACCGCGCCCACGCCCGCCACCCCGGGGGCGGCGGCGTGATCGCCCTCGCCACCGTGCTCGCCCAGGCCGGCGACGGCGCCTCGTCTGCCCTGCCGGTCGCCTCGAACGGGTCGGGCGTCAACAGCAACCTGCTCATCGTGATCTTCGCCTCGGCGATCTTCTACGGCACGCCCCTGCTCCTCGCCGCCCTGGGCGAGATGCTCACCGAGCGCTCGGGGGTGCTGAACCTGGGCCTCGAGGGCACGATGCTGATGGGGGCCGTCGCTGGGTGCTGGGCGTCGATCCACGGCACCGGGCCGGGCTGGCTCGTGGTGATCGAGGCGCTGCTGGCCGCCATGGTCGTGGGCGGGCTGACCGCGGCCCTCCACGCCGTGCTCGTGCTCACCTTCCGCGTCGAGCAGATCGTGTCGGGCCTGGCCATCACGATCCTCGCCGGCGCCGCCGGCCTGTCGTCGTACCTCGCCAACAGCCTCGAGCTGTCGAAGGGGCCGGTGCCGCACCGCTTGGAGGCCATCGACGTCGGCGGCCTGAGCGACCTGCCCGTCGCCGGCCCGTTGCTCTTCGACCACAACGCCCTCACCTACGCGTCGTGGGTGCTCGTGGGCGCGCTGTGGTGGTACCTCTTCCGCTCTCGGCGCGGCCTGCACCTGCGCGCCGTCGGCGAGTCACCCGCCACCGCCGACGCCATGGGCATCAGCGTCGCTCGCACCCGCTACGCCCACACCATCGCCGGCGGCGCGCTCGCCGGCCTCGGCGGGGCGTTCTACCCGCTCGCCATCATCCCGCTCTGGTCCGACGGCATCACCGGTGGCCGGGGCTGGATCGCCCTGGCCCTGGTGATCTTCGGGTTCTGGCGCCCCGAGCTCATCCTGGTCGGCGCCTACCTGTTCGGCGCGTTCTCGAGCCTCGGGCTCACGCTGCAGGCTCGCAACGTCGAGGTGTCGGCCCAGCTCCTCGACTCGCTCCCGTACCTCATGACCATCGTGGTCCTCGTGTTCGTCTCGAGCGGCTGGGCCCGCCGGCGCCTGGGTGCGCCGGCCGCCCTCGGCACCTCCTACGAGCGCGAGGAGCGCTGAGGCGCGAGCCTCACACGGCGTGGAGCTCCCGCGGGCCCAGGCGGCCGACGATCCTCGCCTCGACGACTTCACCGCGCTGAACGACCCGGCGCGGCGCCGCGAGCTGGAGCGACGGGGCGACCACTTCGTCGTCGAGGGCGCCGTCGCCCTCGAGCAGCTGCTGCGCACCGGCGGCTGGGAGGTGCGCCAGGTGGTGCTGGCGCCGCGGGCGGCCGAACGGCTCGCCGACCTGCTCGGGCCGGTGCGCGACCGCACGATCGTGGCCGAGGCACCCGTGCTGCGCGAGGTGGTCGGCTTCGACCTGCACCGCGGGGTCCTCGCCTCCGTGCAACGCCGCCCCCCGAGGTCCATCGCCGACCTGCTCCACCCGACGCAGCCGCAGCTCGCCGTCGCCCTCGAGGGCGTGAACGACCACGAGAACCTCGGCGCGATCTACCGCAACGCCGCCGGGTTCGGGTGCGCGGCGGTCGCCCTCGACCCCACCACCGCCGACCCCTTCTACCGCCGCTCGGTCCGCGTGTCGCTCGGCCACGTGATGACCGTGCCCACCGCCACCATCGCCGCGGCCCCGGCCGGGATCGACGAGCTGCGCGCCGCCGGCGCGACGGTGGTGGCGCTGTCGCCCTCGGGCGAGGTCGACCTCCGCGTGCTCAGCCGGTCCGCGCTGGGGTCCGGGCCCCTCGCCGTGCTCGCCGGGGCCGAGGGGCCCGGGCTGAGCGATCGAGCGCTCGCGGCGGCCGACGTCCGGGCCGCGATCGCCATGCCCCGCGACGTCGATTCGCTCAACGTCGCCACCGCGGTCGCGGTCGCGCTCTTCCACCTCAGCGCCTGATCCGAGGGTCTCTTCGTCATCCGAAGGGGTACGTGGGTGCGTACACCCAGCACGGACGCACCCCACGCCGAGGACCTCCATCGTGCGCATCGCCATCATCGGGTCGGGCATCGCCGGGCTCACCGCCGCCCACCACCTGCACCACCGCCACGACCTCACCGTGTTCGAGGCCGACGACCGGGTGGGGGGCCACGCCAACACCGTGCGGATCGAGCTCGACGACGCGACGCTCGACGTGGACACCGGCTTCATCGTCTACAACCGCCGGAACTACCCCGTGTTCAGCCGGCTGCTCTCGGAGCTGCGGGTGCCCACCCAGCCGAGCGACATGTCGCTGTCGATCCGCGACGAGCGCCACGGGCTCGAGTGGGGCACCAACGTCCGGCGCCTGTTCGCCCAGCCCCGCAACGCCGTGGATCCCCGCTTCGTCGGGATGATCGGCGAGGTGCTCCGCTGGAACCGCCTGGGCCAGCGCGTGCTCGCCGGCACCGCCGGGGTCGACGAGCTCGAGCCGGTGGGCGACGTGCTCGGGCGCCGGGGGTTCTCCCGCCGGTTCTTCGACTGGTACCTCGTGCCGCTCGCCGCGGCGATCTGGTCGGCCGACCCCACCACCGTCGACCGGTTCCCGATCGCCACCTTCTGCCGCTTCCTGCACAACCACGGGATGCTCTCGCTGGGTGAGCGCCCGGCCTGGCGGACCGTGACCGGTGGGTCGCGGACCTACGTCGACGCGCTCGTCGCCCCGTTCGCCCACCGCATCCGCACGAGCACCCCGGTGACCTCGGTGCGGCGGACGCCCGAGGGCATCGAGGTGACCGCCGCGGGCGCGGCCGGCCCCGAGCGCTTCGACCGGGTCGTGCTCGCCACCCACTCCGACCAGGCGCTGCACCTGCTCGCCGACGCCGATGCCGACGAGAAGGAGGTGGCCGGCGCCGTCCGCTACCAGCCCAACACGGCGGTGCTCCACACCGACCGACGCCTCCTGCCCGAGCGCGAGCGCACCTGGGCGAGCTGGAACGTGCAGGTCCTCGCCGGTGAGCAGCGCCGGGTCACGATGACCTACCACATGAACCGGCTGCAGTCGCTCGCCACCCGCCACCAGGTGTGCGTGACCCTGAACCGGACCGACGTCGACCCCGCCGAGGTGCACGCCCGCATCGAGTACGAGCACCCGGTGTTCGACGCCGAAGCCATCGTGGCCCAGCGCCGTCGTCACGAGCTGCAGGGCCGCGGCGGCCTCTACTGGGCGGGCGCCTGGTGGGGCTACGGGTTCCACGAGGACGGCGCTCGCTCGGGCCAGGACGTGGCCCGGCTGATCGAGGCGGGACGGTGACCCCCGTGGCGGACGCGCCGCCCTGGACCAGCGCGCTCTACGAGGGCACCGTCTCGCACTCGCGCCGCGACGCCACGCCGCACTCGTTCCGCTACCGGGTGCTGATGGCGTGGCTGAACCTCGACGAGCTCCCTGGCGCGCTCGACGCCCACCCGCTCTGGTCGGCCCGGCACCCCGCGCCCGTGCGGTTCCGCCGCCAGGACTTCCACGGCGACCCGTCCACGCCGCTCGACGAGGCCGTGCGCCGGACCATCGCCGAGCAGTCCGGCGAGCGGCCCACCGGCCCGATCTGCCTGCTCGCCCACCTCCGCACGTGGGGGTGGACCTTCAACCCCATCGCCTTCTACGTCGCGTTCGCGCCCGACGGGAGCGGCCAGGTGGATGCGCTCCTCGCCGAGGTCACCAACACGCCCTGGCACGAGCGCCACGCCTACGTGCTGCCCGTCCACGCGCCCTCGGTCCCCGAGCCCGTCCGGTTCCCGAAGGCGCTCCACGTGTCGCCGTTCCTCGACCTCGACCTCGACCACTCCTTCGCCCTCACGCCGCCGGGCGCCGACCGGTGGACGATCCGCATGGACGACTGGCGGGGCGAGGAGCGCGAGTTCGCCGCCACCTTGGACCTGCGCCGACGCCCGCTCGACCGCCCGACGATGGGACGGATGCTGCGCCGCCACCCGGTGCCCGCGCAGCGCGTGTCGTCGGGCATCTACCTCGAAGCGCTGAAGCTGCGGGCCAAGGGCGCCCCGTTCCGCCGCCATCCCGCCAAGGTCGGTCCGGCCCGCCGCACCGCCTCGCTCGTGCCCACCCCCACGACCGCCCCCGAGCTCGCAAGGAGCCCCCGGTGACCTCGATCCTCACCCACCCCGATCCCACGTTCGGCGACGAGCCCGAGGGGCCGAGCCCGGAGGCCCGGGCCCGACCCACCGCACCCGACCCGCACGCCGGCGCCATCCGGCCCGTCGCCCTGCGCCCGATGCCCTCCCAGGCCACGGCGCTTGATCACGGAGCCCGACGCGTGCTCCTGCGGCTCCTCGGACGGCTTCGGGGCGGCCGCCTCACGATCATCGACCACGACGGCACGGTCACCGTCCACGGCGACCTCGACCTCGCCGACGACGGCATCGACGTCACCGTCCGCCTCCGGACCCCGGCGGTGTGGCGCGAGGTGGCGACGAAGGCCTCGCGCGGCCTCGGGGAGAGCTACGTCGACGGCTGGTGGTCGACCGACGACCTGGTCGGGCTCGTGCAGCTGCTGATCCGCAACCTCGACGGCCTCGACGAGGTCCGCAACCGCTGGGCCCGGGCGACCTCGCCGGTCGCCGACGCGTGGCGCCGCCGCCGCCCGCCGAGCCGAGAGCGAGACCGCCGCGAGATCGCCGCCCACTACGACCTCGGCAACGACTTCTTCGAGCTGTTCCTCGATCCCACCATGGCCTACTCGTGCGGGCTGTTCTCCTCCCCCGCCGACACGCTCCAGCAGGCCCAGGAGAACAAGTTCGACCGGCTGCTCTCGGCCATCGACCTGCAGCCCGACGACCACCTCGTCGAGATCGGCACCGGGTGGGGCGGGCTCGCCGTGCACGCGGCGCGCCACTTCGGGGCGCGGGTCACGACGACCACGATCTCCCGCGAGCAGCACCGCCACGCCACCGACCTCGTGGCCCGGCTGGGCCTGCAGGACCGGGTGACCGTGCTGCTCGAGGACTACCGCGACCTCACCGGCACCTACGACAAGCTGGTGTCGGTCGAGATGATCGAGGCGGTGGACTGGCGCGACCACGACGCCTTCTTCGCCACCTGCAACCGCCTCCTGGTGCCCGAGGGCCGCATGGCGCTGCAGGCGATCACGGTCGCCGACCGCCGCTTCCACCGGGTACGCAACTCCGAGGACTTCGTGAAGCGCCACATCTTCCCCGGCTCGTGCATCCCGTCGGTCGACGCGATCACCGGCGCGGTGGCGCGCACCGGCGACTTCTGGCTCACCAAGCTCGACGAGTTCCCCCAGCACTACGCCGAGACGCTCCACCGCTGGCGCGACGCCCTGTTCGCCGACGAGGACGAGGCGCGCCGGCGCGGGTACGACGACGGGCTGCTGCGCCTGTGGGACTTCTACCTCGCCTACTGCGAGGGGGCGTTCCTCGAGCGGTACGTCTCGCTCGTGCAGCTGGTGCTGGAGCGCCCGGCCTCGATCCCCACCGCCCTGGAGATCCGGTCGTGACCGCCTCATCGAAGCTGCCCACGCCGTTCACCTTCCGCCTCCTCGACGCCGGACTGGTGCCCGACCCGGTCCTGCGCGCCGTCTGCACCCTGCGGACCCGCAACCGGCTGAAGGTGGAGCGGTGCGCCACGATCGACGAGCAATCCGCTCGCACCCGGGCGCTGCGCGAACGGCTCCGCAAGGGCGCCGTGGCCACCCACACCGCCGAGGCGAACCAGCAGCACTACGAGGTGCCCACCGACTTCTTCTCCCTCGTGCTGGGCGCCCGGCGCAAGTACTCGTCGTGCTACTGGCCCGAGGGCGTGACCACGCTCGACGCGGCCGAGGAGGCGATGCTCGAGCTCTGCGCCGAGCGCGCCGGCCTCGCCGACGGCCAGCGGGTGCTGGAGCTGGGCTGCGGCTGGGGCTCGTTCTGCCTCTGGGCCGCCGAGCGCTGGCCCGGCTCCGAGTTCGTGGCCGTGTCCAACTCGCGCACCCAGCGCGGCTTCATCGAGGGCCGCGCCGCCGAGCTCGGCCTCGAGAACCTGACCGTGCTCACCGCCGACATCACCACCTTCGACCCCGCCGACCTCGGCGAGCCCGGTCCCTACGACCGCATCGTGTCGATCGAGATGCTCGAGCACATCTCGAACCACGAGGAGGTCTTCGCCCGGATCGCCCGCTGGCTGGCCCCCGACGGCCGGTTCTTCACCCACATCTTCACCGGCAACGACGTCGCCTTCGCCTACGACGCCGCCGACCCGCGGGACTGGATGGGCCGCTACTTCTTCTCCGGTGGCCTCATGCCGAGCGACGACTGGTTCCTGCACCTCCAGTCCGACCTGGTGTGCGTCGACCACTGGCAGCTCTCGGGCACCCACTACGAGAAGACGGCCAACGCCTGGATCGACAACCACCACACCCATCGCGACGAGATCCTCGCCGTGCTCGCCGCCGACCTCGGCGGCGGCCGCGCCGGGCGGCGCCAGGCCCGCGTCTGGTACCGCCGGTGGACCGCGTTCTTCATGGGCTGCGCCCAGCTCTGGGGCTACCGGGGCGGGCGCGACTTCGGCGTCAGCCACTACCTGTTCGAGCCCCGCCCCTCGGACTGACCGCTGCGGCTGGCCACCCGGCGCAGGCCGGGGACGGCGTTGATCGTTCCCACGACGGTCCCGCCGAGCTCGCCGAGCAGGTGGTCCATCCCTTCCAGCCGTTCCTCGAGGCGCACGACGGCCCCGGCGAGCACCGGCATGGCCTCGTCGATGCCGGTGGTGGTCGTGCCGAGCTGCGATGCGAGCGCGTCCATCGACACTTGGAGCGCGTCGAGGCGGCCGCCGACGTCGCGCACCTCGTCGCGCACCTCGCCCAGGCTGGCGTCGAGCAAGGTCGAGAACCGGTCGAGGGCGTCGATCAGGGCCTCGAGGTGCTCGGGCAGCACGGCGACGACCCGGCGAGCGTGCGCCGCCGTGGCCGGCAACCGCACCACCTCGCCCGACAGGGCGGTGCTCCACCGCACCACGTCGCCGATCGACGGCAGCCCGGCGCTCGAGCGCTCCGCGCCGCCCGGGCCCTCCGCACCATCGTCGTCAGCCATGGTCGTCCCCTTCGCCGTTCGCGGATCGGCGCCGAGCCTGCCACCACGCCCACGCCCCCGTCGACCACAGCGCCCATGCGACCAGCACCGGCTGGAACGGCAAGCGCAGGAGCCGGGCGAGGTCGGAGTCGAGCCCGAAGGCGGCCTCCCCGTCGACGTACTGCGAGACGTTGCCCGGGAAGACGGCGACGAAGAAGGCGGCGGCGACGAGGCCGAGCAGCACCCGGCGGCCAGCGAGCAGGACCAGCGCCAGGCCCAGCGCGATCTCGACGATCCCGCTCAGGATCACCACGAGGTCGACGTCGAGCGGCACCCAGCCGGGCACCTGGGCGCGGAAGTCGGTGCGGGCCCACGCCAGGTGGCTGGTGCCGGCGAAGGCGAGGCCCAAGCCGAGCACGAGGCGCGCCGCGTCCTGCAGGCGAGACGTGGGCGGCGGCTCGGGCGACGTGATGGCCATGGCCATGGCCTACCCGCTCGGACCGCCACGATGTCGGGCGGCGGACCGAGCGCCCGCAGGTGGTCCGGGTCGCTCGTCCCGACCGAGAGCCTCAGGCCAGGAGGCTGCGCAGCATCCAGGCCGTCTTCTCGTG
>JAGQSL010000233.1 GCA_020439525.1 Acidimicrobiales bacterium
CGCGCCGAGGCCCTGGTCGACGCCCTCTGGGGCGAGGCACCGCCCGCCTCGGCCAGCAACACGCTGCAGAGCTACGTGTCGCGCCTCCGCAAGGCGCTCGACGCCGACCCGACCGTGCAGCTCCCCTTCCGCGACGGCGCCTACGCCCTCGAGGTCGACCCCGCGGCGGTCGACGCCTGGGAGTTCGAGCGCCTCGCCGCCGAGGGCCGGGCCCGGCTCGAGGCCGGGGATCCCCTCGGTGCTCAGCGGGCCCTGGTGGAGGCCGAGCACCTCTGGCGGGGACCCCTGTTGGCCGACCTGGCCGACCTCGACGACGTGCGGGCCCTGGCCACCCGCCTCGAGGAGCGCCGCCTCGTCGCCACCGAGGACCGCCTCGCCGCCGAGCTCGCCCTCGGCCGTCACGACGCCGTCGTCGGGGACCTCGCCGCCCTCGCCGCCGCCCACCCGCTGCGAGAGGGCATCGCCGCCAAGCACGCCCTCGCCCTCTACCGCTCGGGGCGCCAAGCCGAGGCCCTCCGGGCGATCGCCGACGCCGGCACCCACCTCCGCGAGGAGCTCGGCATCGAGCCCGGCCGCGAGCTGCGCGATCTCGAGACCGCCATCCTCGACCACGACCCCTCGCTCGAGCTCACGCCCGCCCGCGCCACGGCGAGCGCCGACCACGACCGGTCGGACCGGGGCGCCGGCGAGCCGCTCGCTGCGGCCGGCGGTGAGCACCGCTTCGTGGGGCGCGATCCCGAGCTGCGCCAGCTGCGCCTGGCACTCGAGGAGGCGGAGGCCGACGCCCGGTTCGCGGTGATCGAGGGCGAGGCGGGCATCGGCAAGACCCGCCTGGCCGAGGAGCTGCGCCAGCACGCGGCGTCGGCGGGCGCGCTCGCCGTGTGGGGTCGCAGCGACGAGAGCGGCGCGGCCCCTGCGCTCTGGCCGTGGCTCGCGCCGCTCCGGGCGATCGAGGCGCACGGGGCCGCGCTCCCCGCACCGGTCGTGGAGCTGCTCGGGGGCGAGGCCGCCATCGGCGCCGGCCAGGGCGAGTCCGTGCGCTACGAGCTGTTCGAGGCCATCGCCGGCGTCCTCGAGGACGCCGGTCGGGACCGACCGATCGTGGTGCTGGTCGACGACCTGCAGTGGGCCGACGAGGCCTCGCTCGACCTGCTGCGCTTCCTGGCCGGCCGTCTCGGCGCCGGCGTCCTCGTGATCGGCACCCTGCGTCGCCTCCCCGTGGGCGAGGAGGGCCCGGTGACGGCGGCGCTGGCCGAGGTGGCCCGTCGGCGGGGGAGCCGCCGCCTCCACCTGCGGGGCCTGCGGACCGACGCCACCGCCGAGCTCCTGGGCGAGCTCGACCGCTCGGTGGCCGATGCCATCCACGGCCGGGCGGAGGGCAACCCGTTCTACGCCATCGAGCTGGCCCGCCTGGTCGACGACGAGGGCCGCCTGCCCGCCGACGTGCCCGGCTCGGTGAGCGACGTCGTGCGCCGACGCGTCGCCCGCCTGCCCGACGAGACCGCCGAGCTGCTGGGCATCGCGGCGGTCGTCGGCCGCGAGGTCGACCTCGGCGTCCTGGCCCGGGCGAGCCGGCTGGAGCTGGCCGACTGCCTGGACCGCATCGAGCCCGCGCTCGGCCACCGCCTCCTCGAGGAGCACCCCGACCTCCCCGGGAGCCTCCGCTTCAGCCACGCCCTCGTGCGCGACGTGCTGCTCGATCGGCTCACCTCGCTGCGACGAGCGCGCCTGCACCTCGCGGTCGCCGACGCGATCGTCGCGGCCGGCGCCGGGCGCGACGACGCCGAGATCCTGGCCGAGCACCTCTGGCGGGCGGCGCCGGTCGGGGTGGGCGCCCGGGCGGCCGACGCCCTGGAGG
>JAGQSL010000234.1 GCA_020439525.1 Acidimicrobiales bacterium
GCGTCGCACTGGACGTGGCTCTTGCAGCCGTAGGCGTCGTCCTCCACCCGGATCAGGCCGCGGTAGCTGGTGCGGCCGCCGTCCTTGGAGATCGACTTCGAGACGATCTTCGACGTGGTCTCCGGGGCGGCGTGGACCATCTTCGAGCCGGTGTCCTGGTGCTGGCCCTCGCCGGCGTAGGCCACCGAGAGCACCTCGCCCGACGCCTTCGGGCCCACGAGCCAGACGGCCGGGTACTTCATGGTGAGGCGGCTGCCGATGTTGCCGTCGATCCACTCCATGTGGCCCTCGGCCTCGACCCGGGCTCGCTTGGTGACCAGGTTGAAGACGTTGTTCGACCAGTTCTGGATGGTGGTGTAGGTGACCCGGGCGCTGGGCTTCACCACGATCTCGACCACCGCGGAGTGCAGCGAATCCGACGTGTACGTGGGCGCCGAGCAGCCCTCGATGTAGTGCACCTCGGAGCCCTCGTCGGCGATGATCAGCGTCCGCTCGAACTGGCCCATGTTCTCGGCGTTGATGCGGAAGTAGGCCTGCAGCGGCATGTCGACCTTGACGCCCGGCGGGACGTAGATGAACGAACCACCCGACCACACGGCCGTGTTGAGGGCCGAGAACTTGTTGTCGTTGGCCGGGATGACCGTGCCGAAGTACTGCTTGACCAGCTCCGGGTACTCCCGCAGGGCCGTGTCCATGTCGCAGAAGATGACGCCGAGGCGCTCCAGATCTTCTCGGTTCCGGTGGAACACGACCTCGGATTCGTACTGGGCCGTGACCCCGGCGAGGTACTTGCGCTCGGCCTCGGGGATGCCCAGCTTCTCGTAGGTCTGCTTGATGGCGTCGGGCAGCTCTTCCCACTCGTCGACCTGCCGGTCTGTGGGCTTGATGTAGTAGTAGATGTCGTCGAAGTAGATCTCCGACATGTCGCCGCCCCAGCTGGGCATCGGGCGACGCTCGAAGGCCTTCAGGCTCTTGAGGCGCTTGGCGAGCATCCAGTCGGGCTCGCCCTTCATCCACGACATCTCGTTGACGATGTCGAGGTTCAGGCCCCGCTTGGGCTTGAACACGTAGTCCTCGGCGTCGGACCAGCCGAGCTTGTAGCGACCGAGATCGAGATCGGTGACAGCCATGGGGATTCCTCAGGAGGCGGGCAGCGGAATTTCTCCTACGCCGATGGTAGCAATTCCGGAGCTCGAAGCGACAGGTCGCTGACCTGCGCTGCGGGTGGCGTGCCAGGCTCTGGGGCGTGGACGCGAACGGCGGGCTGACCCGGCGCCGGTTGCTCGTCGGCGCGGCAGCGACGGTCGCCGCCGCAGGCACGACCACGGGCCTGGTGGCGGCTGGCGTGCTGCCCGGACGGACGCGGCTCCGGGAGGCGCTCGGGTGGAACGGCCCCGCTGGCCGCATCCCCGACGTCGCGCCCGGGCCGTCGGTGGACGGCACCATCACGTCGCCTTCGATGCCGGGGCCCGTGGCCTGGCGGATCGCCTACCCGCCAGGCACCTCGCCGGGCGACGCCCTGCCCATCGCCGTCTGGCTGCACGGGAAGGAAGGCGACGAGCGGAGTGCGTTCGACGAGCTCGGCCTCGACCGCTTCCTCGCGACCGCCGTGGCCGACGGCGCTGCGCCCTTCGCCCTCGCCTCGGTGGCTGGAGGCGACGGCTACTGGCACGAGCGCGACGACGGCACCGACAGCGGCCGGATGGTGGTCGAGGACCTGCTCCCCGCGCTGCAGCGCCGAGGCCTCGATCTGGACCGGCTCGCCCTCGCCGGCTGGTCGATGGGCGGGTATGGCGCGCTCCTCCTCGCCGAGCGCCACGGCGAGGACCTCGGCGTCCGAGCGGTGGCCACGATGAGCGCCGCGATCTGGGAGGACCCGGACGACGGCCTCGAAGCTGGGGCGTTCGATGACGAGACCCAGGCTCGAGCGCACGACGTGCTCGCGGCGACCGAGGCGCTGTCCAGGACGCCGATGCGGGTCGATTGCGGTGCCGACGACCCCTTCGCCGACGCCAACCGGCTCCTGCGGGAGCGCTGCTCGCCGACGCCCGCCGGCGGTCTCGATGCTGGGGCCCACACCGTGGGCTACTGGCGCCGGGTGGCGCCGGACCACATCGGGTTCCTCAGCCGCCAGCTGTCGTCGTGACGCTCGCCGATCAGCTCGGCAGCGGGGCGTGGGGGTGGTCGTCGAGGACGAGCCTCGCGAAGCGGTCGCACTCGCGCTCGTGGGGGTAGCCCGAGAGGATGAAGGCGTCGATGCCGACGGCGCGGTAGGCGTCGAGCTTGGCCCGGACCTGGTGGGGATCGCCGACGATGGCGGCGCCGGCGCCCGAGCGGGCCCGGCCGATGCCGGTCCAGAGGTGGTCCTCCACGAACCCGTCGCCGTCGGCGCCGTCGCGCAGCTCCGCCTGGCGGGCGACGCCGGCCGAGGCGGCGTCGAGGCTGCGGTTGCGGATGGCGGTGCCCGTGGCCTCGTCGACCGCCTCGATGAGGTGGGCGGCGGCCTCCCGTGCTTCGGCCTCGGTCTCTCGCACGACCACGTGGATCCGCAGGCCGTAGCGCATCGTCCGACCGTGGGCCGCCGCCCGCCGACGCAGGTCGGCGACGACCTCGCCCACGCCGACCACGGTGTCGGGCCACATGAGGTAGACGTCGGCGGCGTGGGCGGCGGTCTCCTTCGCCGCCTCCGACAGGCCGCCGAAGTAGAGGGGCGGGGCGGTGGCGCGCTCGGCGCAGATGCGGGGCGGGTCGAGGGTGAGGTCCACGAACTCGCCGTGGACGTCGAGCGGCTGCCCGGCCAGCAGCTGCTTCAGGGCGAGCATCGTCTCCAGCGTGCGGCGGTAGCGCGGCTCCGACTCGAGCGTCTCGCCCGGAAGGTCCGACGAGATGATGTTGACCAGCAGACGGCCGCCGAGCACCTGGTCGAGCGTCGCCAGCTGGCGGGCGAGCTGGGGCACCCACACCTCCCCCACCCGCACCGCCACGAGCGGTCGGATGCGCTCGAGCATCGGCGCCACGGCCGAGGTGAACGCCACGGCATCGATCCCGAGGGCGTAGCCCGAGGGCATCAAGATGGCGTCGAAGCCGTTGCGGTCGGCCGCGGTGGCGATCGAGCGGCAGTGGTCCCAGCTCGAGCGCATCGCCGGATCGGCGACGCCGAGCTGCTCGTAGTCGTCGTCGCAGAGGGCGCCGAACCAGGCGACCTCCGGGAGCGGCCGCTCGTCGCTCACGGGTGCGGCACGCCCTCGGCCGCCTCGATGATGCGGTACGCATCGCGACGGTCGAGGTGGACGTCGAGCGCCTTCGTGGCCTCGCGCAGGCGATCGGGCGTCTGGGTGCCGAGGATGGCGACCGGGCTCGACGGGTGCGACAGCACGAAGGCCGTAGCGATGGTGGCCCGATCGACGCCCTCGCGGCCGGCGAGCTCGTCGAGGACCGCGATCAGCTCGGGCCGGACGCCCTCGCCCGTCGCCAGCCGGCCGCCACCGAGCGGGCTCCAGGCCAGCACGGCGAGGCCGAGCTCCATGGCCTGGTCGAGCACGCCGTCGCGCAGGTGGTCGAGGTGGGCGGCGGAGTACTCGGGCTGGGTGGAGACGAGCGGCACCTCGAGGTACTCGGCCAGGGCGCGGACCTGCGCCGGCGTGTGGTTCGACACCCCGACGGCGCGGACCTTGCCGCTGTCGACGAGAGCGTCGAGGGTCTCGGCCACGTCGAGCGGGTGGGCCAACAGGTCGGGCCGGTGCACCTGGTACAGGTCGATGACGTCGACCCCGAGGCGGCGCAGCGAGTCGTCGCACGCCTGGGTGAGGTGGTCGGGGCTGCTGTCGTAGGGGACGCCCTCGCGGATGCCGCCCTTGGTGGCGAGCACCATCTGGTCGCGCAGCTCGGGCGCCTCGGCGAGGACCTTGCCGAGCAGCTCCTCCGCCTCGCCGAACCCGCGGCCGCCGTGGCCCCGGCCGTAGATGTCGGCCGTGTCGATCAGGTTCATGTCGAGCTCGAGCGCGGTCTCGATCAGCTCGCGACCCCTGGCCACATCGGAGCCGACGAACCGCCAGCAGCCGAAGGCGAGGGGGCCGACCTCGAGGTCGGTGTCGTCGTCGAAGCCGAGCGTGCGGGCGCCGGCGTCGACGAGGGAGGGCAGGTCCAGCTCGTCGCTCACGCTGCTGGACGCTACGCCGTCGCTCGCGCCTCGACCGAGGCCACTCCGAGGACGCCGCTGTTCCCTGCGCCGAACGCGCGCCACCAACGCGCGACCCGAGCACGGAACGCCCCACCCAGCGCCACCACCGTTCCCTGCGCCGAACGCGCGCCACCAACGCACGACCCGAGCACGGAACGCCCACGGGCTGGCGGCGGAGGCCGGCGCGGTGGTGGCGGGCGCAGTGGCGACGCCGGGCTCAGGCGAGGGGCTTCATGAAGGACCAGAGGTGGCCTTCGGGGTCGAAGGCGCCGTACTCGCGGTAGCCGTAGGGCTGGTCGACGGGCTCGTAGCGGATCGTGGCGCCCTCCGCCACGGCGGCGGCGTGGTGGGCATCGACGTCGTCGACCAGCACCGACACCATGGCGCTGGCGCCGCCCAGGGCCTGCGGCGACGAGAGCCCGAACTCGGGCGCCTCTCGGTGCAGCCAGATCACCCCGTCACCGGCCTCGAGCTCGGCGTGCACGACGGTGCCGCCGTCGTCGCGGGTGAGCTCGCCGGGCACGAGGCCGAACACCCGGGACAGCCACGCGTGGGCGGCCTCCAGGTCGGCGTAGACGAGGATCGAGATGCGGCGTTCGAGGTTGGCGGTGGTCATGGTCATCTCCTCCAGGAGCGTGATGAGGTCGTCGGTGGTCGGTTGGTGGTCATCGGCGACCTGGCGGACGAGGCCGACCACCCGCCGGCGCAGGGCCGAGGCCGCCTCGATGCGCCGGTCGAGCTCGTCGAGGTGGGCGCCGAGGGCGGCGGTGAGCGCCCACGTCGGATCGTCGAGCGCCCGGGCGATGTCGGGCAGCCCGAGGCCCAGGTCGCGCAGCAGGCAGATGCGGTAGAGGCGATCCACGTCGGCGCTGGCGTAGCGGCGGTGGCCGGCCTCGCTGCGGTCCGGGGCGACCAGCAGGCCGATCGCCTCGTAGTGGTGCAGCGTCCGCACCGTGAGGCCGGTCCGCTCGGCCAGCTCCCCCACTCGGAGCTCCTCGGATGCGTCGTTCGCCGGTGCCATGGATCGACCGTAAGTCCTCACGTCGCGTCAGGAGCAAGGCCCGATCTCGACGAACCGACCGCGATGCTCGTCGGCCGACCACCGACGATCGGGGGCCGGTTCGCAGGTTCGGTCTGCGAGGATCTGCGCATGGCCGCCACCGACGAGGACGTCGTCCGTTACGGGATCATCGGGTCGGGGATGATGGGCCTCGAGCACCTGTGGAACCTCCACCACGTGCCGGGCGCGTCCGTGACGGCGATCGCAGATCCGAACGCCCCGAGCCGCGAGGCGACGATCCTGTTCGACGAGGGGCGCAACGACATCGTCGAGTTCGAGGACCATCGCGAGCTCCTCGCGTCGGGCCTCGTCGACGCGGTGATCGTGTCGAGCCCCAACATGACGCACCGGGCGATCCTCGACGACGTCCTCGCCACCGATCTCCACCTCCTCGTGGAGAAGCCGCTGTGCACCACGGTGGCCGACTGCCGGGCGGTGATCGCCGCCGCCGACGCCCGCGGCGCGCGCGGGTGCGACTCGGTCATCTGGGTGGGCCTCGAGTACCGCTACATGCCGCCCGTCGCCCGCCTCCTCGGCGAGGTCCACGGCGGCACCGTCGGGGTACCGACCATGGTGGCCATCCGTGAGCACCGGTTCCCCTTCCTCGTGAAGGTCGGCGACTGGAACCGCTTCAACCGCAACACCGGCGGCACGCTCGTCGAGAAGTGCTGCCACTTCTTCGACCTCATGAACCACATCACGCAGGACCGCCCGGTCCGGGTGCTGGCGAGCGGCGCCCAGGACGTGAACCACCTCGACGAGGTCTACGACGGCGAGGTGCCCGACATCTTGGACAACGCCTTCGTGATCGTCGAGTACGAGGGTGGGGCCCGGGCGGTGCTCGACCTGTGCATGTTCGCCGAGGCGAGCGAGCACCAGGAGGAGCTGAGCGTCGTGGGCCCGCTCGGGAAGGTGGAGGCCTTCCTGCCGTCGTGCGAGGTGCGCATCGGCCTCCGCGCCGAGGGGCGTCCCGGCCTGCGCTCGGAGGTCGTCCACGACGAGCGGGTGGCCTACGAGGGGTTCCACCACGGATCGAGCTACCTCGAGCACCTCGACCTGATCGATGCCATCCGCGCCGGCTCGGCGCCGGGGGTCGACCTGCACGCCGGGATGCTGTCGGTGGCGATGGGGGTCGCGGCCCACCGCTCGATCGAGACGGGTGCGGCGGTGCTCGTCGACGACGTGCTCGCCGACCCGGAGGCGTGAGGTCGACGTCGGACGCCGGCCCGGCGGACCGGAGCGGTGGCGGCCCCTCGCGGTGGCCGTCCTCGCCGTGCTCACCGTGGCCTTCGCGATCTGGGCCTGGGGCGGGAGCGACAGCGGCGACGACGACGGCGACGCACGCGATCGGATGTCGGCCACCACCGAGGCCTCGCCCACCGCACCGACCACCACGCTGCGCCCCGGCACCGAGGACGAGCCGCTTCGGATCCTCGTGGCGGGCGACTCGCTCATGGGGTGGATCGCGCCAGCCCTCGAGGACGAGCTCGCCGATGCGCCGGTCGAGGTGATCGACGACTGGAAGGGGTCGACCGGCCTGGCCCGACCCGACTACTTCGACTGGCCCGCCCGACTCGCCGAGGACGTGGCCACCCACGATCCCGACGTCGTGATCGTCGGGTTCGGCGGCAACGACACCCAGCCCCTCACCACGCCCGGCGGGGTCATCACCCGTGACGATCCGGCATGGCAGGTGGAGTACCAGCGCCGGGTGGCCGAGGTGCTCGACGCGGTCGAGGGACCGGGGCGCACGTTGTGGTGGGTCGGCCTGCCGCTGACCGAGCGCGACAACATCGAGGCGCTCCGGCCGGCGATCGCCGGCGCGGTCCGCGCCGAGCTCGCCGATCGACCGTGGACCCGGTTCGTCGACAGCCTGCAGGTGCTCGCGCCCGACGGCACGTACCAGGTGACGCTGCCGGGGCCCGACGGCGAGCCCGTGCGGGTGCGTGCCGACGACGGCGTGCACCCCAGCCCCGGTGGCGGACGGATGCTCGTGGCCTCCTTCGTCGACGACCTCCGCGACGAGCGAGGGCTGAGCCCGGCCGGCTGACGGATCGTCCCTGGTACAAACCGAGGTCTGTACCAGGGAGCCCGTGGACGGTCCGTTGGCCGTCCCCTACGCTGGCGCCATGACCGACGCCACCCCTTCCGACGCCTACCGCGACGACCGCAGCTACGTCTTCCACTCGTGGTCGGCGCAGCGGGCGCTCGACCCGCTGGTGATCGTCGGGGGCGAGGGGTCGTGGATCTGGGACGAGGCGGGGAACCGCTACCTCGACTTCTCGAGCCAGCTGATGAACGTGAACATCGGCCACCAGCACCCCGACCTGGTGGCGGCCATCAAGGCCCAGGCCGACGAGCTCTGCACGATCGCGCCGTTCCACGCCAACGCCGCCCGCTCGAAGGCGGCGAGGCTCATCGTCGAGAAGGCGGGCGGCAAGGCCGCCATGGTGTTCTTCACCAACGGCGGCGCCGAGGCCAACGAGAACGCCATCCGCATGGCCAAGCTCCACACCGGGCGCCACAAGGTGCTCGCCACCTACCGCAGCTACCACGGCGCCACCGCCGGTTCCATCAGCCTCACCGGCGACCCGCGCCGCTGGCCGAGCGAGCCGGCCCTCCCCGGCGTCGTCCACTTCTGGGGCCCGTACCCCTACCGCTCGGCGTTCCACTCGACGTCGCCCGAGCAGGAGACCGAGCGGGCGCTCCAACACCTTCGCGACACCCTCATGGTCGAAGGGGCGCAGACGGTGGCCTCCATCATCCTCGAGCCGGTGGTCGGCACCAACGGGATCCTCGTGCCGCCGCCCGGCTACCTCGCGGGCGTGCGCGAGATCTGCGACGAGC
>JAGQSL010000235.1 GCA_020439525.1 Acidimicrobiales bacterium
GCCTCCTCGGTGCCCTTCTGGATGGCGAGGGGCACCTCCTTGGCCTTGCCGTAGCCGAGCCCGACGCGGCCGGCGCCGTCGCCGATCACCACGAGCGCGGTGAACGAGAAGCGGCGGCCGCCCTTGACGACCTTGGCGACCCGGTTGATGTTGATGACCCGCGACTCGCGCAGCTGGGCGTCGTTGTTGGTGGGGGTAGCCATCAGAACTCCAGTCCGCCCTCGCGAGCGGCATCGGCGAGCGCCGCGATGCGGCCGTGGTAGAGGTTGCCGCCACGGTCGAAGACCACGGCGCTGACGCCGGCGGCCTGGGCCCGCTCGGCCACGAGCTTGCCGACCTTGGTGGCGGCGTCGACGTTGCCGCCGTGGCCGTCGAAGCCGGCCTCGGTGGTGGACGCCGCCGCCAGCGTGCGGCCGGCGCGATCGTCGATCACCTGGGCGGTGATGTGCTTGTTCGATCGGAACACCGCGAGCCGGGGACGCTCGGGCGTGCCGCGGACCTTCTTGCGGACCCGTCGGTGCCGACGGATGCGGCCCTCTCGCTTCTGCTTCGCTGAATCGCTCATCGTGGTTCGATCACTTTCCGGACTTGCCGGCCTTGCGGACGACGTGCTCGCCGAGGTAGCGGACGCCCTTGCCCTTGTAGGGCTCGGGCTTGCGGAGCTTGCGGATGTCCGCGGCCACCTGGCCGACGAGCTCCTTGTCGGTCCCCTTGACGTCGATGCGGTTCGGGGTGGGCACCTCGAAGGTGACCCCGGCCGGGGCCTTGACCTCGACGGGGTGGCTGAAGCCGAGGGCCAGGTCGAGGGTGTCGGCGCCCTTGGCGGTGGCGCGGTAGCCGACGCCGATGATCTCGAGCTCCTTGGTGAAGCCCGCGGTCACGCCGACGACCATGTTGTTGACCAGCGAGCGGACGAGGCCGTGCATGGCCCGGTCCTGGCGCTCGTCGGTGGGGCGCTCCACCAGCAGCTGCTCACCCTCCTGGCGCACCGTGATGGTGCCGGGGAGGTCGCGCTCGAGGGTGCCCTTGGGGCCCTTGATGGTGATGTGGCGGTCGGCGACCGACACGTCGACGCCCGAGGGCACCGGGATGGGGGACTTGCCGATTCGAGACATCGTGCGCTCCTACCAGACGAAGCACAGGACTTCGCCGCCCACGTTGCGCTTGCGCGCCTCGCGGTCGGTCATCAGGCCCTGGCTGGTCGAGACGACGGCGACGCCGAGCCCGCCGAGGACGCGGGGGACCTCGGTGGCCGGCTTGTACACCCGGAGGCCGGGCTTGGAGACCCGGCGCAGGCCCGAGATGGTGCGGGCCCGCTCGGGCGAGTACTTCATGGTCACCGTGAGGGTGGACCCGGGGCGGTCGCCGTTCGGCGTCACCGCGAAGTCCTCGATGTAGCCCTCCTTCTTCAGGATGGCGGCGAGCGCCTCCTTCTTCTTGGAGGACGGCATCTTCACCTCGTCGTGCATCGCCGTGTTGGCGTTGCGGACCCGGGTGAGCATGTCGGCGATGGGATCGGTCATGGTCATGATGCGCTCCTCCTCACCAGCTCGCCTTGGTCACACCGGGGATCTCCCCGGCGTGGGCCATCTCGCGCAGGCAGATGCGGCACAGCTTGAACTTGCGGTACACCGAGTGCGGCCGCCCGCACCGCTGGCAGCGCGTGTAGCCGCGCACCTTGAACTTGGGCTTGCGGTTCGCCTTGTTGATCAGTGCCTTCTTGGCCATCAGCTCTGCCCCTCGCGCTTGAACGGGAAGCCGAAGGCGTCGAGAAGGGCCTTGCCCTCGGCGTTGGAACGGGCGGTGGTCACGATCGTGATGTCCATGCCGCGGGTGGTGTCGACCTTGTCGTAGTCGATCTCGGGGAAGATCAGCTGCTCGGTGACGCCGAACGTGTAGTTGCCCCGGCCGTCGAAGCTGTTGGCCGGGAGGCCGCGGAAGTCGCGGATCCGGGGGATCGCCAGGGCGATCAGCCGGTCGAGGAACTCCCACATGCGATCGCCGCGCAGGGTGACCTTGGCGCCGAT
>JAGQSL010000236.1 GCA_020439525.1 Acidimicrobiales bacterium
ATGATCGCCATCCGCGCCGAGATCGCCAAGGTCGGTGCCGGCGACTGGCCCGCCGACGACAACCCCCTGCGCCACGCCCCCCACACGGTGGCGTGCCTGGTCGGCGCCTGGGAGCACCCCTACACCCGCGAGGAGGCGGCCTTCCCGTCGCCGACCGTCCGCCCCGGCGATCGGTACTGGCCGCCGGTGCGGCGCATCGATGGCGGCTACGGCGACCGCAACCTGGTCTGCTCGTGCCCGCCCGTGGAGGATCTGGCCGAGTAGCCGCCCGACGGCGCGGGCTCAGCCGATCGGTTCGCTGGGGGTCGCCGAGACGAACGGGGGCTTGACCACGGTGGCGGGCACCGCCTCGCCGCGCACGTCGATGGCCACCTCGTCGCCGATCTCGACCGACGGCGGCAGGAAGGCCAGCGCGATCCCCTGCTCGAGCACGGGCGAGAAGTTGCCGCTCGTCACCGTGCCGACCGGCGCGCCGTCGACGAGCACCGCCTGGTCGGCGCGGGGCGGTCGGCGGCCCGCCACGGTGAGGGCTCGGAGCCGCCGGGGGACCCCGGCGGTGCGCTCGGCATCGAGGGCCTCGCGCCCGAGGAACTCGCCCTTGTCCCAGCTCACCACCCAGCCGAGACCGGCCTGCAGCGGGGTGATGCCCGGGCCCAGCTCGTGGCCGTGCAGCGGCAGGGCGGCCTCGAGCCGCAGCGTGTCACGGGCACCGAGGCCGGCGGGCTGGAAGCCCGCGGCGATCACGGCCTGCCAGAAGCGCTCGGCCTCGGCGGCGGGCACCGCGACCTCGAGGCCGTCCTCGCCGGTGTAGCCGGTGCCGGCGACCACGCACTCGACCCCGTCCCACACCATCGGCTCCACGTGGAAGCGCCCGATGGCGGCGGCCTCGGGCCAGATCGATGCCAGCGTGCGCCGGGCGGTGGGCCCCTGGAGGGCGATGACCGCCCGCTCCGCGGTCACGTCGAGCGCCCCCTCCCCCAGCGCGCCGGTGACCCCGGCGGTGTTGGAGGCGTTGGGCATGACGTCGAAGCGCTCCTCGCTCACCCACCACACGATGATGTCGTCGACCACCGAGGCGTCGTCGGGGTCGAGCAGGTGGGTGTACTGGGCTCGTCCGGGCCCGACCTTGGTCAGGTCGTTGGTGAGCGCCCGCTGGAGCCGGTCGAGCGCGTCGGGGCCCTCGATGCGCACGGTGCCGAGGTGGCTCACGTCGAACGCGACCGCACCCGTGCGGCAGGCCCGGTGCTCGGCCAGGGTGCCCGACGGGTACGAGAGCGGCATGTCCCAGCCACCGAAGGGGACCATCTTGGCGCCGAGCGCGCGGTGGGCAGCGTCGAGGGGCGAGGTGCGAAGCGTCACCCGGCCACCGTAGTTGGCGCCGTCGACGGCCCCGGTCGGTCAGCCCGCCGCCGGGGGCGCCCAGCGGCCGGGCTCGTCCGCAGGCGCATGGACCGCGCCGAGGCCCAGCAGGCCGAGCGGTTCGGTGGCCACGTGGAGGCCGCCCGGGTTGGCCTCGGCCAGCTGCTCGGGCGCTTCGAGGCCGTACTTGACGAGCAGCGCCAGGTAGTCGCGCTGGTAGAGCAGGGCGATGTCGATCAGCGGGTGCAGCTCGCGCAACCGCCGGAGCTTGCGGTGCTTCTTGGTCACCAGCTTCTGGTTGAGCGTGGTGACCTCGAGGTAGCGGCGGTGGTCGGGCAGGAAGAAGTCGGGCGAGAACGCCCAGGTCGGCGACCCGTCCTCGCCCCGCTCCAGCACGAACGTGTGGGGCTCGTACTCCCACCGCACCCGGTAGAAGTCGAGGAGGCGGGCGAACTGGCGCTCGGAGTTGTGGGCGAACGCGACCTGCTCGTAGGGCAGCCCGACGGTGACGGGCGGAGGCGGGTCGACGGCCGGGATCGGGTCAGCTCCCGGTGGCCGCCCGAGGCCCATCGGCCTCGGCGCTGCGTTCCTCGCCGGGGAACAGCTCGACGATGGCCGAGTCGATCTCGCGCTGCACGCCGTCGAGCGAGAGCAGGCTGGTCATCACGAGCTGGCCGTTCTTGATCACATCGAGCAGCTCTTGGTCGTCGCGGACCAAGATCGCCTTGCCGCCCCCGATGACCAGCTGGGCCGAGGCCACGTCTTCGCCCAGCTGCTCGCGCAGGTAGTCGAAGGCGCTCCGCACGGACTCGAGCTTGATGCCGGCGTCGAGCATGGACTTCACCACCTTCAGCTCGAGGAGGTCTCGGTAGCCGTACTGGCGGCGGCTCCCGCTCCCGGCGGCGTCGGCCACCGACGGCCGCACCAGGTCCGTGCGAGCCCAGTAGTCGA
>JAGQSL010000237.1:0-523 GCA_020439525.1 Acidimicrobiales bacterium
CTACGACCTGCGCCTCTACGAGGACGTGCTCGTGGCCCACCTCGATCGGCTCGGCATCGACCGGGCGATCCCGGTGGGCGGGAGCCTCGGCGGCAACCTCGTGCTGCGCCTCGGCCACCGGTTCCCCGCGCGGTTCCCGAGGCTGGTGCTGTGGGCCCCCGGGAGCGCGTGGTCGCCCAAGCCGGCGCTGGCGGCCACCNNGCCACCACCGACCGGCTCCTCGCCGGCACGGCGCTGGGTCGGCGGCTGTTCTGGCCCTCGGTGCGGATCCAGAGCCGCTTCTGGTACGACGCCGACTTCGAGCACCGCCGGGCCCACCTCGACGACACGTTCCGCTACTACCGACGCGTGATGTCGCCCGGCTTCGTGCAGATGTACTGGGGCCTCGCCGCCGACCAGCTCCGTCGCAGCCTCTTCGAGCTGGCCCCGGAGATCGCGCAGCCGACCCTGCTGATGTGGGGCGATCGCGACCACGGGGCGAACATGGGCGCCGGGGTCGCCCGCCTCCACGAGCTGCTCCCGA
>JAGQSL010000237.1:539-11419 GCA_020439525.1 Acidimicrobiales bacterium
CACTCGCTCGAGGCCGAGTGCCCCGACGAGCTGGCCGAGCAGATCCTCACCGGCTGCTAGGACTCGGTCGTGGCCGTCCCCCCGCTCGCCCTGCGCTTCGTCACCTCGGGCGCGCGCGTCGACGACCTCCCGCCGACGCGCGGCGAGGTCGCCATCGTCGGGCGCTCGAACGTCGGCAAGAGCTCGCTCATCAACGCCCTGGCCCACCGCACCCAGCTGGCGAAGGTGTCGAAGACCCCGGGCCGAACCCAGCTGCTCAACCTGTTCGCCCTACCCGACGGCACGACGGTGATGGATCTCCCGGGCTACGGCTTCGCGGCGGCGCCCGGTGCGGTGCGCGCCCGGTGGCCCGAGATGATCGAGGGCTACCTCCTGCGGCGCCAGCACCTCCACGCCGTGGTCGTGCTCGTCGACGCCGAGGTCGGGCCCACCCGCATCGACGTGGACACCCTGGCCTGGCTCCGCTCGCACGGCCTGCCGGTGCGGGTGGTGGCCACCAAGCTCGACAAGGTCAAGCCGTCGAAGCGCCCGGCCCGGCGGGCGGAGCTGGCTGCGGGCTGCGGCCTGCCCGCCGACGAGGTGCTCTGGGTCAGCGCGGCCAAGCACGTCGAGATCGACGAGCTCCGGCGACGCATCGTCGAGTGGGCGGCGCCGGTGGGGGAGCCCCCATCCGCCGACCAGATCGCCGCCGCCCGCACCGAGGCCCAGGGACGCTCGGCCCGGGCGTCGTCGACGAAGCGGGCGAAGGCGGCGAGGGCGCCGTCGCCCGTCCGAGGTCGCCCGGCCGGTCGGCCGGACCGCCCACCGCGGCCCGAGGGCGGTCCCCGCATCGACCCCGATGACGGCTGGGACGACTGACCGGCGAGCTCAGCCCTCGCGCTGCACCTGGCCGACCCGCCGGTCGAAGAGTCGGCGGTAGACGCCGGGGGCGAGCGCCACGGTGCGGGCCAGGGCGCGGGTCGCGACGTCCGCGTAGATCTCGGGCTGTCGGCGGTCGATCCCCGTGGCGATGGCCTCGGCGACGCGCCCGGCCGGGAGCGGGCGGATCGAGCCGGCGATGGCTCGGGTCTCGGCGGGCTTGTGCTCCTCCTCGGCGGCGAGCATCGGGGTGTCGACGTCGGGCGGGTAGCAGCACCCGACGTGGACCCCGAGCGGGGCGAGCTCGGTGCGCAGCGACTCGAGCAGGCCGCGCACGGCGAACTTGGCCGCGCCGTAGGCGCTGTAGCCGTACACGCCCACCAGGCCGGCGGCCGAGGAGACCCCGACGATCGAGCCCGTCCGCCGCGCGGCCATCGACGGGGCCACGGCCCGGATCGGCCACAGGGTGCCGAAGTAGTCGACCTCGACCATGGCGCGGAACGTCTCGTCGTCGGCCTCGAGGAACCGGCCGGGCAGGGTGATGCCCGCCGAGCACACGAGGGCGTCGATCGGCCCCCGCTCGGCGACCGCCCGGCCGATGACCTCGGCCACCGCCGCCCGGTCGCTCACGTCGCAGGCCAGGCCGCCCACGGTGCGCCCGCCGGCGGAGAGCCGCTCGGCCACGGCGGCCAGCCGGTCGGGGCCCCGGGCGAGCAGGGTCAGCTGGGCCCCGCGGCTGGCGGCGAGCTCGGCGACCGCCTCCCCGATGCCGCTCGACCCTCCGGTGACCACCACGTGCGCGCCCTGCCATCGCATGCCCGTAGCCTCGCGCTCATGCCGCTGTTCCAGGTCGACGGTCCGATGGGTCGGGCCATGCAGAAGATGGCCACCAGCTCGTGGTTCCGCAAGATCGGTCCCAGGGTGGTGCCGCCCACCGACCGCCTCCTGCACAAGCTCAGCGGCGGTCGCATCATCGTGAGCAAGGCGCTGGTGCCGAGCATGGTCCTCACCACCACCGGGCGGCGCTCGGGCCTGGCGCGCGAGACGCCGCTCGCCTGCGTGCCCCAGCCCGACGGCAGCGGTTGGTGGGTGGTCGGGTCCAACTTCGGCCGCGAGCAGCATCCGGCGTGGACGGGCAACCTCATCGCCGAGCCGAAGGCCCAGGTGTCCTACGAGGGCCGCCGATCCGAGGTGACCGCCCGCCTGCTCGACGATGCCGAGAAGGAGGCCATCTGGCCCACCCTCATCGGGGCGTGGCCGGCCTACGAGGTGTACGTGCAGAGCAGCGGCCGGAACCTCCGCGTCTTCGACCTGCAGCCGACCTGAGCGGTCCGCGTCCCCCTCAGCGGATCCGCCGACCGTCGAGCTTCTCGGTGAGGCCGGCGGCCGAGCGGTCGCCCACCCGGTCGAAGGCGAGCTTGAGGATGGGGTCGCCGATGCGCAGGATGCCGTTGAGGGTCAGGTCGGCGTCGTAGGTGACGATCGAGCCGGGGCCCTCCTCGTCGGGCTCGACGGTGACGGTGTCGACCGACGACAGGATCGTCGAACGGGCCCGGGCGGTGATCGACCGAGGCGGATCGAACTGCTCCACCACGTAGCGGAAGGTCGTGCCCGATGCGTCGAGCTCGTAGATGGCGCCCTCGCCCGGCCCGGCGCCCTCCACCTGCTCGGCGCGGCTGATGCCGGGATCCCACTCGTCGAAGTTCGACAGGTCGGAGAGGTAGGCGAAGGCGTCCTCGGGCGCCATCTCGGTGCGGACGCTCATGGTGTAGCGAGCCATGGCGGCCCGCTACCCGTCGCGGCGCCGACGCAGACGGCCGGCGGAATCAGACGTCGAGGACCGTGCGGATGCCCACGGTCGCGCGCAGGTCGTCGAGCGCCTGGTTGATCTCGGCGAGCGGGCGCCGGGCGGTGATGAGCGCCGAGAGGTCGAGGCGACCGGCTCGGTCGAGGGCGATGAGCTTGGGGATGTCGCGCAGCGAGTTGCACGAGCCCAGCAGCGAGCCCACCACCTTCTTCTCGCCGATCGCCATGACCGCGGGGAGCGCGTAGGTGAACGGGTCGTCGATCGCGGGCACGCCCACGATCACGGTGGTCCCGCCCTTGCGGGTGGCGTCGATGCCCGTGGCGATCAGCGCGGATCGGCCGACGGCGTCGAAGGCCACGTCGGCGCCGATCCCCCCGGGCGAGAGGTCGTGGGCGACGGCGACGACGTCGTCGACGGTCGGGTCGATGGCGTCGGTGGCTCCGAGGCCGAGGGCGGCGGCGCGCCGGGCCTCGTCGGGGTCGCTGACCACGATGCGCCCGGCGCCGGCGATCCGGGCGCCTTGCACGATCGACAGGCCGATGCCGCCTGCACCCATGACCACGACCGTGTCGCCCTCGCGCACCTGGGCGGTGTTCAGGACCGCACCGACGCCGGTCTGGACCGCGCACCCGATGACGCAGGCGACGTCGAGCGGCACGTCCTCGGGGATCGTGACGGCACCGTTGGCCTGGATGATCACCGTCTCGGCGAAGGCGGCGACCCCGACGCCGCGGTACACCACCTCGCCGCCGCGGCGCAGGCGGGTGCCGCCGTCGGGGTGGGCGCTGGTCATCATCGAGTCGGAGTTGACGCAGAGGCTCCACTCGCCTCGGATGCACCACGCGCAGGTGCCGCACGGCGGGCACGGCGTGAGCACGACGTGGTCGCCGATCCGGTGCGTGGTGACGCCGGGGCCCACGGCCTCGACGATGCCCGCCGCCTCGTGGCCGAGGATCACCGGCAGCGCGCTCGGGAACTTGCCGTCGGCGATCGACAGGTCGCTGTGGCAGACCCCGCAGTGGGCGACTCGGACGGCGACCTCTCCGGCTCGGGGCTCCTCGACGTCGATGTCGTCGCGGAGCACGAGCGGTGCGCCCGCCTCCTCCAGCACGGCTGCACGCATGGCCATCCCCTGATCGGTGCTCGGGCCGGCCCCCACGGCCGGCGTGGGCGCATGCTGCCACGTCCGGTCCACCGGCGGGGAAGCGACCGACGTCACGGGCGAGCCCGTTGCCCTATACCCCCACGGGGTATAGGTTCGGTGGTGGAGATCCACCCGTCGGAGCCGAGGAGGCCGCCATGACCACCGCCACCGCCACCTACGCCGTCTCCGGGATGTCGTGCCAGCACTGCGCCGACGCCGTCACCGCCGAGCTCGGGCGCCTGCCCGGGGTGGAGCAGGTGACCGTCGACCTGGCGACGGGCTCCGTGCAGGTCGACAGCCGCGCCCCGCTCGCCCTCGACGACGTCCGGGCGGCGGTCGACGAGGCGGGCTACGACCTCGTCCCGCCCGAGCGATGAACGCCGTGACCGACCGGATCGGCCTTCGCCTGGCCGGGTTCGCCGTGGTGCTCGCGGCCACCTTCGGCCTCGCCTACGGGGTGGGCCGGGTGGTCGGACCGCTCGACGACGCCCCGACCCCGCACGACGCCCCGGCGACCACGATCCCCGCGTCGGGCCACGAGGAGATGGGGCCGTGAGCGTCGACGTCGAACCCGAGCGGTGCCGGGTGGAGGACCTCCAGATCGCCGGCATGACGTGCGCGTCGTGCGCGGCGCGCATCGAGCGCCGGCTCAACAAGATGGACGGGGTCGAGGCGAGCGTGAACTTCGCGCTCGAGTCGGCCCGCGTCACGGTGCCCGAGCACATCGGCCACGACGAGGTCGTCGCCCAGGTGGAGGCGGCCGGCTACGGGGTCGTCGAGGCGAGCCCCCAGCCCGCCGACTCGGGCGAGGGCGGCCACGAGGGCCACCACGTCGAGCTCGACGACGCCGACCTGCGCCACCGCACGCTGCTCTCGGGGGCGCTGGCGCTGCCGGTGCTGGTGCTGGCCATGGTGCCGAGCACGCAGTTCGACCACTGGCAGTGGATCTCGCTCGCGCTGGCCTCGCCCGTGGTGTGGTGGGGAGGCTGGCCGTTCCACCGGGCCGCGTGGCGCAACCTGCGCCACGGCTCGGCCTCCATGGACACGCTCATCTCGGTGGGGTCGCTGGCCGCGTGGACCTGGTCGCTCTACGCCCTGCTCTTCACGATGGCCGGCGACGCCGGCATGCGCATGGCCTTCGACCTGGTCCCGCGCCGCGGTGGCGGCACCGACGAGATCTACCTCGAGACCGCCTCGGTCGTGGTCGTGCTGATCCTCGCCGGGCGGTGGTTCGAGGCGCGGGCGAAGCGCCGCTCGGGGGCGGCGCTGCGCGCCCTGCTCGAGCTCGGTGCCAAGGACGTCGCCGTCGTGCGCGACGGCCGCGAGGTCCGCGTCCCCATCGATGCCCTCGCCGTCGGCGATCGCTTCGTGGTCCGCCCTGGTGAGAAGGTGGCCACCGACGGCGTCGTGGTGGAGGGTGCGTCGGCCATCGACACGTCGCTGCTCACCGGCGAGCCGGTGCCCGTCGACGTGGCGGAGGGCGACGCGGTCGTCGGCGCCACCGTCAACACGTCGGGTCGCCTGGTGGTGGAGGCCACCGGCGTAGGCGCCGACACGGCGCTGGCGCGCATCGCTGCGCTCGTGTCCGAGGCCCAGTCGGGCAAGGCGGCCGTCCAGCGCCTCGCCGATCGCGTGTCCGCGGTCTTCGTCCCCGTGGTGATCGCCGTGGCGGTTGCCACCCTCGGCTTCTGGTTGGGTGCCGGTGCGTCGGCCGAGGAGGCCTTCACCGCGGCCGTGGCCGTGCTGATCATCGCCTGCCCGTGCGCGCTCGGCCTCGCCACCCCCACCGCGCTCCTCGTGGGCACGGGGCGCGGCGCGCAGCTCGGCATCTTGATCAAGGGCCCCGAGGTGCTCGAGTCCACGCAGGGCATCGACGCCATCGTCCTCGACAAGACGGGCACCGTGACCACCGGGCAGATGGCCCTCGTGGGCACGGTCGCCGTCGCGGGCACCGACGAGCACGAGCTGCTGGCCCGCGCCGGCGCGCTCGAGGCCGCCAGCGAGCACCCCATCGCCCGAGCCATCGCCCGGGGCGCCGAGGGCGTCGTGGGCGAGCTCGCCCCCGTGGACGACTTCGCCAACCACCAGGGACGCGGGGTCGTCGGTGAGGTCGCCGGCGTCCGGGTGGCGGCGGGGCGAGCCTCGCTCGTCGCCGAGCTCGTGGGTGCGCCCGACGAGCTGCCGCCGACCCTGGCCGACGCTCGCGACGCCGCCGCGGCCGAGGGCCGCACGGTGATCTTCGCCGGGTGGGACGGCGCCCTGCGCGGCGCGCTGGTCGTGGCCGACGAGGTCAAGGCGACCTCGGCCGCCGCCGTCGCCGGCCTGCGCGACCTGGGCCTGCAGCCCATCCTGCTCACCGGCGACAACGCGGCCGCGGCGGGCGCCGTGGCCCGCCAGGTGGGCATCGACCCCGACGACGTGATCGCCGAGGTCCTCCCCGAGGACAAGGTCGAGGTGGTGCGCCGGCTCCAGGGCGAGGGCCGGACGGTGGCGATGGTGGGCGACGGGGTCAACGACGCCGCCGCCCTCGCCGTCGCCGACCTCGGCCTGGCCATGGGCACGGGCACCGATGCCGCCATCGAGGCCTCCGACCTCACCCTCGTGCGCGGCGACCTGCAGGTCGCGGTCGACGCGGTGCGGCTGTCGCGCCGCACCCTCGCCACGATCCGGGGCAATCTGTTCTGGGCGTTCGCCTACAACGTGGCGGCCATCCCGCTCGCCGCGGCCGGCCTGCTCAACCCGATGATCGCGGGCGCGGCGATGGCCTTCTCGAGCGTCTTCGTCGTCTCCAACAGCCTGCGGCTGCGCCGCTTCCGACCCACCACCCGCCCCGAGGAGCCCTGATGCGCGGCTACACGATGGACAAGGACGACTACCTGAAGCGGCTGCGTCGCGTGGAGGGGCAGGTGCGGGGGATCCAGCGACTCATCGACGAGGACACGTACTGCATCGACGTCCTCACCCAGATCTCGGCGGCCACCAAGGCCCTCCAGAGCGTGGCGATCGGGTTGCTCGAGCAGCACATCGACCACTGCGTGATGGCCGCAGCCGGCGACCCCGACGAAGCCAAGGCCAAGGTGGCCGAGGCCACCCGGGCGATCGAGCGCCTCGTCCGCTCCTGATCGCGCCGCGGCCCGGCTCCCCTAGGGTCGCCGCCGTGGCCGCCGCCGACCTCGCCCCCACCCCGCTCGCCCCGTTCGTCGACGGGCGTGCTCGCCGCAGCCGCTTCGAGGTGGCGGTGCGACCCGCCGTCGAGCTGCCCGCCGTCGAGGGCGTGCTGGCCGGCGCCGCCGAGGCCGACCTCACGCCGCCGCCGGGCATGCCCAAGGCCGGCTACTCGGCGAACGCCCACGACGGGCACGGCTTCCGCACCCGCATCCGGGCCCGGGTCACCCACCTGCGGGCCGGTCGCGCCTCGATCGCGCTCGTGCAGCTCGACCTGCTCGCCGGATCCTCGGTGCTCCAGCACCTCGTGGCCGATGCCATCGCCGAGCGCACCGACATCCCCCTCGCCGGGGTGTGGATGGGCGCCACCCACACCCACGCCGGGCCCGGCCAGTTCCTCGGCACCGACTTCTACAACCACCACGCGTCGAACCGCGCCGGCTTCGACCCGGCCTACACCGACTTCCTCGTCCGCCAGATCGCGTCCGCCGTGATCGAGGCCCACGACACCCGCGCGCCGGCGATGGTCGCCGTCGGCAGCACCGAGGTCTGGGGTCTCACCCGCAACCGCTCGCACGATCCCCACACCCAGAACCGCACCGTCACCGACAAGCGCCTCGATCCCCAGCGCAAGTGGGTGGCCGTCAACCCCGACCTCCACCTCCTGCGCGTCGATCGCCTCGTCGACGGGGGCACCGAGCCGCTCGCCGCGGCCGCCGTCTTCTCGGTGCACGGCACCGGCATCCCCCAGCAGGTGCACGAGTACAACGCCGACGTGTGGGGCTACCTGGTGGCCGAGCTCGCCCACCGCATCGACGAGGCCCACGGCGTCCGGCCGATGGTGGGGGCGTCGCAGGGCACGCACGCCGATGTGGCCCCGGCGCTGCGTCCCGGGCTCGCCGGCCACCGCGAGGCGCGCCGCATCGGCCGGGCCATCGGCGCCGCGGCCGCCGAGCTCCACGAGCGCCTGGGCGCGGCGCTGTCGTCGGAGGTGGCGCTCGACGCCGGCCTGCGCGAGGTCGACCTCGATCGCGCCCCCAACCGCGTGGCCGGTGGCGTCGAGCTCCCGGACCGCCCGGCCGTCGGCGCCGCGCTCGTGGCCGGCGCGACCGAGAACCTCACGCCGGTCATCCACCGCATCCCCCCGTTCGCCGCCGGGCACCCTCGGCGATGGGGCCGCCCCGGCGACCACGGCGCCAAGTGGATCCTGGGGTCTCGGTTCCTGCAGCGCTTCGCCCTGCCCAAGCGGTCGTTCCCCCGGCGGCTGTCGGTGCAGGCCCTGCGCATCGGCGACCACGTGCTGGTGGGCCTGCCGTTCGAGATCACCGTCGAGTCGGGTCGGCGCATGGCCGCCGCGGTCCGCGTCGAGCTCGGCGACGATGGGCCGACGCCGGTGATCTGCTCGCTGGTCAACGAGTACTGGGGCTACGTGGCCACCGAGGAGGAGTACGGGCGCCAGTTCTACGAGGGTGGCCACACCCTCTACGGCCCGAACACCGAGCGGTTCTTGAGCGCCCAGGCGGCGATCGCCGTGCGGGCCACGGTGGGCCAGGGCACGTTCCTCGACGTCGAGCCGGTGCGGCGGTGGTCGCTGCACTCGAAGCGCTACCTCGCCCGGGTGCCCGCCGGTGCGGCGCCCGCCCGTGCGTTCGACGGCCGGGCCCGCTTCGCCGACCCCACCGCGCGCGACGACGCCGTCTGGGAGCAGGACTGGCTCGACGTGGCGCCCGGGGGTCTGGCCTGGCACGAGCCGCTCGTGCGCGTCGAGCGCTCTGACGATGACGGGGCCACGTGGGAGCCCGCCGCGCACGGCTGGCGCGCCGCCGACGACCAGGGGTGGGCCCTCGAGATCACCCACCTCGGCGCCGCGTCGGGGCCGGGCGCCGGGGCCGGGGCCCACCGCTACCGGGTGCGCTGGCACGACCCCGACCATCGGGCCGGGCGTCGGCACCGGTTCGTGCTCCTCGCCAACGCCGGGCGGCCCGAGGTGGTGGGCGACCCTTTCGACTGACGGCGGCCGCGACGCGCCGAGCCGTCCTCAGTCGGCGCTCGAGCCCGAGGGGGGAGCGTCGGCCTCGGCCTCGGCGTTGGCCTCGACCTCGGGCTCGTCGTCGACGTCGGGCTCCACCGTTGGCGTGGCGGTGCGCGCCGCAGGGGCGAGGTGGGCGTCGGGGCTCGGTTCGGGCGCCCCCGGACGGCGGTTCCACACGAAGACCCCGATCGCCGAGAGGCCGACGATGAGGCTCATCCAGATGTTCACGCGCACGCCCCAGATCAGCGACGCGTGGTCGATGCGCATCTCCTCCACCCACAACCGGCCCAGCGAGTAGCCGAACACGTAGAGCAGGAACAGCTCGCCCGGGCGCAGCTTGCGCTTGCGGTCGATCCACACCAGCAGGGCGGCGAGCGAGAGGTTCCAGAGGGCCTCGTACAGGAAGGTGGGGTGGAAGGTGGCGTACTGCTCGTAGCCCGGCGGGCGGTGCTCCGGGTCGATGCGCAGCGCCCACGGGAGGGTGGTGGGCCGCCCGAACAGCTCCTGGTTGAACCAGTTGCCGAGCCGGCCGATCGCCTGGGCCACGGGGATGGCCGGTGCCACGACGTCGAGCAGGGGGCGCACCGGCAGGTGCTTGCGCTTGACGACGATGATCCCGACCAGCACGCCGAGGGCCACGCCGCCAGGGATGCCCAGGCCGCCGTTGGTGATGTTGAACGCCGCGCCCCAGTCGTCGCGGTAGGTCTTCCAGTCGGTGGCGACGTGGTACAGCCGGGCGCCGATCACGCCCGCCGGCACCGCCCAGAGCGCGATGGTCCCGATGTCGTCGGGGTCGCCGCCGCGAGCCTCCCACCGCTTCGACGAGATCACGACCGCAGCGATGACGCCGAGGGCGATGCACAGGCCGTACATCCGCAGGGTCAGCGGCCCCAGGGTGAGGGTGTTGAACGACGGGCTCGGGATCGAGGCGAGCAGCGAGGTCATCGGCGCGAGCACCGCTACGGGCTAGCACGCCCGGCGGCGGCCACGCGGATCACCTGCCGCGTCGCCCGAGGAAGGCGAGCAGGCGGGTCTGGTCGTCGACGTCGTCGCCGACCTCGATCTCGGGGCCGAAGGCGCCGGGACCGCGCATCATCGAGCGCATCGGCTCCTCCAGCGCGTCGAGGTCCGCGAGCGATGCCGCCACGTCGCGATCGTCGAGGGCCACCTCGACGCCTGCCCCGGTGCCCAGGTCCCAGCGGTGGACGACCAGGTCGGCCGACGCGAAGCGGTCGACCGAGGACTCGTAGGTCGTGGGGCCGAAGTGGCCGTCGTAGCCGGTCTGGGCCACGGCCTCGTCGTCGAGGTTGGCCTGGGTCTGGCCGAGCGAGGCTTCGAGCGCACCGACGGGATCGTCGTCCACCGAGGGGACGCCCTCCAGCTCGCGGCCGATGAAGCCGGCGAACTGGCCCTGCACGTCGACCACGTGGCGGGCCACGTCGCGGACCGTCCAGTCGTCGCACGGCGACGGGGCGTCCCAGCGATCGGCGGGGACGGCGCGGGCCGTGTCGATCAGGTCGGCCGAGCGGCGGCGGAAGCGCTCGGCGGGGGTCTCACCGGTACCAGATCCGAACATGGGCCCATGATGCCCGGTGGAGGTGACATCCAAGCGGGACGAACGGGAGCGCCCGGCTCAGCTGGGGTGGCTGACCGCCCCCGGGTCGAGGAGCGGCGGCTGCACCACCACGAGCACCAGGTCGAGCGCGCTCCGGTGGGCGTTGGCGTAGGCGTGCGGGCGGTCGGCGTCGAAGAGCACCGCCCCGCCGTGGCGCACCTCGTGGACCTCGTCGTCCACCTCGAGGGTGAGCGTCCCTGCCAGCACGGCGAGCAGCTCCTTGGTGCCCGCGAGGTGGCCGTCGGAGTCGTGGCGGTCG
>JAGQSL010000238.1 GCA_020439525.1 Acidimicrobiales bacterium
ACATGTACCGCATGCCGGCGTTCTCCTCGCCGATGAGGTAGCCGATGGCGCCGTCGGAGTCGTCGCCGTAGGCGAGCACGCAGGTGGGGCTGGCCTTGATGCCCATCTTGTGCTCGATCGACACGACCTTCACGTCGTTGCGCTCGCCCAGGGAGCCATCGTCGTTCACCAGGAACTTGGGGACGATGAACAGCGAGATGCCCTTCGTGCCGGCGGGCGCGTCGGGCGTGCGGGCCAGCACGAGGTGGACGATGTTGTCGGTGAAGTCGTGCTCGCCGAAGGTGATGAAGATCTTCTGGCCGCTGATGCGGTAGGTGCCGTCGTCCTGCTTGACGGCGCGGGTGCGCAGGGCGCCCACGTCGGAGCCGGCATCGGGCTCGGTGAGGTTCATGGTGCCGGTCCACTCCGCCGACACCATCTTCAGGAGGTACTTCTCCCGCTGCTCCTCCGAACCGTGGTGGAGGATGGCGTCGATGGCGCCCTGGGTGAGCAGCGGCGCCATGGCCAGCGCCATGTTGGCGCTGTTCAGCATCTCCTGCATGACGATGCCCACGAGCCACGGGAACCCGCCGCCGCCGTACGCCTCCTCGAAGGGCACCGCGCCCCAGCCGGCCTCCGCGTACGCGCCGTACGCCTCCTTGAACCCGGGCGGGGTGACCACCGTGTCGCCCTCGACGTGGCTGCCGTGCTCGTCGCCCACCCGGTTGGTGGGCCCCCACACCTCGGCCATGAGGCGGCCGAACTCCTCGATGACGCCCTCGACCGACTCCGCGTCGATCTGCTGGTAGGGCTCGAGCTTCGCCAGCTCGTCGAGCGGCGTCAGGTGGTCGAGGATGAACTTGATGTCGGCGAGCGGCGGCACGTAGTCGGACATGGCGCCAACGCTACGGGACCGCTCCGACGGACCACCACCTGACGATCCGTCAGGTGATGGGCCTCCTGGTGGGCCGGGTCCGGGCCGCCCGGCCCCGGGGCCCTGGCCGCCCGGCCGTCTAGCGTTCGGCCCGTGGCCCGCAGCATCGTGGTGGTGGAGGACGAGGCGCTGATCGCCGATGCGATCGCCGCCCGCCTGCGCAGCGAGGGCATGGAGGTCCACGTCGCCGGCGACGGCCCCACCGGGGTGGCCTACGCCGAGCGCTTCGAGCCCGACCTGGTGATCCTCGACCTCATGCTCCCCGGGATGGACGGGCTCGAGGTGTGCCGGCTCATCCAGCGCGATCGCCACGTGCCGGTCCTGATGCTCACCGCCCGCGACGACGAGACCGACCTGGTGGTGGGCCTGGCGGTGGGCGCCGACGACTACATGACCAAGCCGTTCTCCATGCGGGAGCTGGTGGCGCGGGTGCAGGCCCTGCTGCGCCGCGTCGACGTCCTCGCCGGGCGAGGGAGCGCCCGCACCCTCCGGCTCGACGACGACATCGAGATCGACCTCGACGCCCGCCGCGTGCGCCAGCACGGCGAGATCGTCCACCTCACCCCCACCGAGTTCGACCTGCTGGTGGGGCTGGCCGAACGCCCCGGGCGGGTCCTCACCCGCGAGCGGCTGCTGGTCGACGTGTGGGGCTACCGCGACGGGTCGGGCGCCCGCACGGTCGACTCCCACGTGCGCGCCCTGCGCCGCAAGCTGGGCGACGGCGTCGTGCGCACGGTCCACGGCGTGGGCTACGCGCTCGGCGAGGCCGACGCCGACGTGGCCGGCGAGGCGACGGAGGGGTGATCGTCAACCCCCTCGCCCGCATCCGCTCCATCAAGGTCAAGCTCAGCGTCGTGATCGTGGCCGCGGTGGCCACCACGCTCGCGGTCAACGAGATCGGCCTGGCGCTGAACTTCCGAGCGGGGTTCCGTGCCGGGGTGGCCGCGGTCATCGCCCTCGGCATGGTGCAGCTCATGGCTCGGGGGATGACGTCGCCCCTGCGGTCCATGGAGCGCGCGGCCACCCAGATGGCCGCGGGCGACCTCACCGTGCGCGTCGCTGCCTCGTCGAACGACGAGGTAGGCCGCCTGGCCGCCGCCTTCAACCACATGGCCGACGAGCTCGCCGCGGTCGACACGCAGCGGCGAGACCTCGTGGCCAACGTGTCGCACGAGCTGCGCACCCCAATCTCGGCGCTGCGGGCGACGCTGGAGAACGTCGTCGACGGCGTCGTGCCGGCCGAGCCCACCCTGCTGCGCACGATGCTCGCCCAGACGGAGCGGCTCCAGCGGCTGGTCGGCCAGCTGCTCGACCTGAGCCGCCTCGAGTCCGGCGGGTCCCCCCTCCACCGGCTGCGCTTCCCGGCCGCCGACCTGCTCGAGCGGGTGGCCGACGAGGCGGCCCTCCACTCGCCCGACCTCGAGTTCGAGGTGGCGATCGAACCGGCCGACCTCGCGGTCGACGGCGACCCCGAGCGCCTGCACCAGGTGCTGGGCAACCTGGTGGAGAACGCCGCCCGCTTCGCTCCCGACGACACGACCGTCGAGCTCACCGCCGCCGAGCGCGACGGCCTGGTGGTGTTCGAGGTGCTCGACCGCGGCCCTGGCATCCCGCCCGAGGCCCTGACCCGGGTCTTCGAGCGCTTCTACCGCACCGACGAAGCGCGCAGCACCGACGAGGGCGGCTCGGGCCTCGGCCTCGCCATCGCCCGCTGGATCGTGGAGCTGCACGGCGGTCGCATCCGCGCCGAGGCCCGCGAGCCCGCGGGCTGTCGCATGGTGGTGGAGCTGCCGGCCTAGCGGATCACGATGTCGTCGAGGCCCGGCTCCTCCGGCGGGTACTGCGGGTCCATGCCCTCCAACGTGGCGAGCAGCACGTTGAGCACGACCCAGTTGCGGTACCACTTGTGGTCGGCGGGCACGACGTACCACGGGGCTCGCTCGGTCGACGTCTCGGCGATGGCCTCCTCGTAGGCCGCCCGGTAGTCGTCCCAGCGCTCCCGCACGGCGAGATCGCCCGTGGAGAACTTCCAGCGCTTGGTCGGATCGTCGAGGCGCGCCTGGAACCGCTCGGCCTGCTCGTCCTTCGAGATGTGGAGGAACAGCTTGACCACGGTGGTGCCGGCGGCACCGAGGGAGGCCTCGAAGTCACGGATGGCGCCGTAGCGCGGCCGCCACACCGCCTCGGGGACCAGCTCCTCGACCCGGACGACCAGGACGTCCTCGTAGTGCGACCGGTTGAAGACGCCGATCTCGCCTCGCGCCGGGGCCCGGCGGTGGACGCGCCACAGGAAGTCGTGGGCCAGCTCCTCGGCGCTCGGCGCCTTGAACGCGGAGACGGCCACGCCCTGCGGGTTGACCCCCGTGAAGACCTTGCGGATCGTGCCGTCCTTGCCACCGGCGTCCATGGCCTGGAGCACGAGCAGCAGCGCCTGGCGCTGCTCGGCCCACAACCGGCCCTGCCACTCGGCCAGGCGCTCGACGAGCTCCTCGCACGCGTCCTCGGTCTCGTGCTTGTCGCCCGGTGCGCCGTCGGTGGCGTCGGTGGCGACGTCGCCGAGGCGCACCCGATCGCCGGGCGCCACCCGCCAGCGCTCGATGGCCTGCTCGTGGTCGTGCCGGTCGCTCACGCCTCGCAGGCTAGGTCGCCAGGTCGATGGCGATCCGGGTGGGCGACCGGAGCGCCAGCACCCGGAACGGCACCTCGCCCGACGTGCCGGCCACCCACGTCAGCACCGCTTCGAAGTCACCGGTGCGAACCAGGTCCTCGATGAGGTCGACCTTGCCGCTCGTGGCGATGTGGTCGGGCCCGTCGTAGGTGACCCGCAGCTCGTTGGCCTCGAGGTCCACCCCCGAGGCGGGCTGGAGCACGATCTCGAGGTGGGCCTCACCCCCGACCTCGACCGGTTCGCCCGACCCGTCCGCGGTGATCGGGCCATCGACCCACTGGACCCGGTAGCCGGGCATCGGGTCGCCCTCGAACTCGAACACGATGCGCTCGAACCCCTCGTTGCGACCGACGCGCACGGCGGTGAGCAGCGCGGTCCCGGTGCCGTCGCCCGGCGCGCTGTGCTGGCCGAGGCTCGCGTCGGGCAGCGAGGTGGTGGCGGTCGCCGTGGTGGACGGATCGGCCGCCTCGGTGCCGGTGGTCGACGCCTCGCCGGAGGTCGTGGTCGCCTCGTCGGCCGCCGTGGTGGTCGACTCGGCGGAGCCGTCGCTCGAGTCGTCGCTCGAGCCGCCGCACCCGGCGACCGGCACCAGGACGACGAGGGCGGCAGCCAGCGCCAGGGCCCTCGGGATCGAGCGTCGCATCGGACTCCCCCCTCGGACGCGCATGCAGGCCACCCTAGGGGCTGGGATCAGAGCTCTGCGTCGAGGGCGAGGTTCTCGGCCACGATCGGGTCAGCGGCGAGCTCGGCGTCGCTGGCCTGGTCGACCTGGGCCCCGCCGTCGGCCGCCAGCATCGCGATCGAACCGCGCCCCAGGGTCGCGATCCCGTCGGGTCGGCGCAGCTCCACGGTGCCGTCGGCGACGAAGACGAAGCACGTGCCGCCCGGCTCCACCACCGTCAACGCGGTGGCGCCCGGC